>CAZTKV010000058.1:9476-10555 GCA_964614285.1 uncultured Chitinophaga sp.
AGTCCCCATCGCATGACAGTCGGAGATCGCCAGCCACCCGGGTCATTTACCTGTAACCAGCTTACTTTATCCTGCTTTATCGCTTTTGTCCAGTCAGCTTTATCCTCATCCAGTGAAACACCCAGAATTTCGAATCCCTTGTCTTTGAATTTTGAATACAACTTTCCTAATCCTTTGTTAGAGGTCCGGCAAGGACCACACCACGATGCCCAAAAGTCCAGCAATACCACTTTTCCCTTTAGCGAAGAAAGACGTATCGTATCTCCATTGACAGAAGGTAACGCCACCTCAGGAGCCATATTCCCAAACTTTATCTGTGATATAGATTGTATTGAAAACAGCAGAGAGAAAAGAACGACAATATATTTTTTCTGATGGATCATATTGAAAAATTTAAAGCCCCTCCCGGTAATATATGGGAGGGGAACTTAAATTGAATTTTATTAGATAGTAACATGGTAAACCCTGTCACCTTCCTTTATTCCATTACCAGCATGAGCTGCGTCTGCTTTACCTGTTTGTAAACAGGGAGTTTTAGCAGTTGCATTTATCTTTTTGAATTCTTTTGCCGTCAGAAAAGATTTGTCCACTACTTTAAGTGTAACCTCTCCGCTCAAAACCTTCGAATCAGTATTCAAAAAATGAAAATTGGCATTCCCAATTTTTGAATACTTATCGGGATCAATCTTCATTTCATTAAAAGATCCGGTAAGATGGAGACTCCCCACAAAAAAGCCGGCATCTTCCACTGCATCTTTGAGCATATCAATAATCACTTCCGCATCTTTCTTAAACACGATATCGAATGCCGAGTTTTTTATATCAGATCTTACAGATTCAACAAAAGATACTTTTTCCAATGCCTTATTTATCGCATTGCTGCACATGGCACAGGTCAGTCCTGTTGCCTGCAATCTTGCTTTTGAAAACTGGGCATCTGACTGCAAAGCAAAAAGAACAATAAAGACAATCATTGAGATCTTTCTCATACTGCTATCGGGTTTTAGGATTTCTTACAGCAATCTTTACCATCATGACCTTCTTTGGTGCATTTACCATCCTTACAACAATCCATCTTT
>CAZTKV010000058.1:10655-16008 GCA_964614285.1 uncultured Chitinophaga sp.
TTTACCATCATGACCTTCTTTGGTGCATTTACCATCCTTACAACAATCCATCTTTCCTTCATCTTTTTTGCAACAATCTTTACCATCATGACCCTCTTTAGTGCATTTACCATCCTTGCAGCAATCCATCTTTCCGTCATCCTTTTTGCAACAATCTTTACCATCATGACCTTCTTTGGTGCATTTACCATCCTTACAACAATCCATTTTCTGATCAGCAGTGGCTTCCCTTTCATATTTGCAACAACCATGAAGTTTATTGTAAGCCTCTGTTGTAGCTTTAAATCCCACATTGTCATATCCAACCTCAGCTATTTTTTGCTGGATTTTTGCAGCATTTGTAGAACTGTTTTTATATGTAACAGTAAGTTGTTTTGACTCAGAATCCCAGCTTGCTTCGCTGGCACCAGCATCTTTTGCAGCCTTTTCTATTTTGGTTTTGCACATACCACAGTTACCGGAAACCTTAAATGTTTCTGTTTTTGTTTGTGCCAAAGAAATAGTAGTGCTTGCTATAAATAAAGCCGCTACAGAGAATAAACGAAATGTTTTCATTTTATGTCAAATTTAAAATTTAAGAATAGAAATATTTGAATATAGAGATATCATCTGCTGCTTCATGCAGCAGTAGTTAATGAATTCATACCATCTTAAATCCTGAAAACATTAATCTGCAGATAAGTGTCCTGTGCAGATAATAAAGGCGGGGAATGACTTCTAAAACATAGTTTGTCATCCGTAGTATAAAAAGAAGCCGAAATAAAGGTTGAAGGAGTGGCAAAAAGCCCGGTAACAGATGGGAGCGAATAATCAACCGCCGCTACTTTGTTCTGATCCTGCTCCAGCTTTATCACTTTCGCCTCATCATGACAACATCCGTCCCACTGGTGTACCTCCATACCACACTGACCGCATTTATCACTTGTATTACCAAAGACATGTACTGAGGCCAGCTTGTCCATACAATAGTGGAAATTCACAACCACACCACAAGTAACGGTGAGATAACACAAAAATGATATGGCAAGGACCAGTCTTTTCATTATCAATGCAAAGATAACAGCATTCCCCGATAATGGAAACTGATTAATATCAACCATATAGTTTTGAGAATCAATTAACAAACCGCCAGAATATCCCGATTCTTATTTGCAAACCAGGTAACGCATAATAAGGTGCCACCAGGTTATTGCGGGTAAAACTTAAGCCATCCAGGTTACGGGCCGTATTCAGGTTTTCTGCACGGACAAATGCGGTGAAAGGCTTGATTCGAAAATGGACATAGGCAGCAATATCAGGCAGCGGGTTCCTGATGGTCATAGTGTCCTGGTAAAAGAACTGTCCCAAAGCCGGAGAATAATGATCCCCCTTATAGGCAGCCCGGTATCTAAACTCAAGTCCGGCCGCCATATCAAGGTTTTTGAATCCCAGGTTCCCTTCGTAAGCAATACGGTTCCGGGTATAAACAGCAGGCATGTTTACCGGTGCTGCCCCGATCAGTTGCTGGAAATATACTTCCGCATGCCAGTTCCACCTTTTACCAAGCTTGATTGTCTTCTCCAAAGCAATCTGCAACACATTAAATAAAGTGCTTTCCTGTTGTGGCTCATAGTAACTGGAAAAGTAAGTATAGTTGGTGGCCAGGTAATAATGACCGGTAAGCCGGAACCTGAAAGATGGCAGATAATAAGAAGCAAACAAATGGGTATTATTTTCCTTCTTAAAATTTTTGGCTGTCTTCAATAAATAGAAACTGCTGCGGCTATCGAAAATAAAAGAAGGCGTACGACTGATATTTTCAAAACCCAATCGCAGGTAACCCAATTTTTTTCCTAATAGCCGTTGCAAACTTATATGTGCTTCATAATCGCCTGCATTGAATCCGGTAAAATACAATTTACCATTTGCTTCAATATCCCATTGCTGGTTGCGGGTTCTGTTCCTGTACTCCGCATGACCGGCTGTATTAAAGAAATTCTCTTTCCCGGATGATAAATCACCGCTTATATTCTGCAATAACACCCCAAGCCTGATAAACTGGTGCAGGTTCTTTGCATCAGGGAACTGGTAGATAGAGAAATCATTGGTCAGCACCTGCCATCTTTCCCGGAAGATCAGTGTATCTTTTAATGTCCTTAAACTCGTATCGTAATAGGATTTATAGTAGAGAGAGTCTGCGGCATAATCCTGGAAGATGTATTTATTCTGGTCCAGTTGCAGAGTATGTTCAAAACGGAGCCGGGGAAAAAATAACGGTATCACTGTTGAATCAGTAATAATGGAATCCTTCTTTCCAATATCATACTGCTGCCTGAGCAGTACTGTAAATTCACTATACTTATTACCAGTGCTGATCTTATTACTGAAAAAATTGGAGGAGTATGAACTAATCCCGCCGATCCTGGATCGTATGTTAAACCGGTCCTTAAAGTCAGGATTATTTAAAATATCCGTAGTATCTATTATGCCTCCATTCTCTGCGGATTGTAGTTTATTACCCAGCAAAACGAAATAATTGTTGTAGCGGAGATTTTTTGACTGGTATTTTGAGGTCAGCAAATAGTTATTATGATTGGTTTTCTGATTCTGAAAGAATCCCGGGGAATTTATTAACCGGTACTGAAAAAGAAAATTCCAGTTAGGCTTTATATTTTGTGTATGCAATAATCCGATCATCTGTTCCACCCTGCTGCCAAGCATATAATTGAGCTCGGAGTATGGCCTTGTGGTATTAAAAAATCTGACATCACTTAATTTCCATTTGTACACATCAAAAGCATGAAAACCAGGGTCAAATCCCGCATGGAGATGGGGAGAAAACAAAAGTGGCCTGGCTGCATTGCCAATATTTCCCAGGTTGATATAAGTGCCTGGAAGCGGAAACCGGCGGGTAAAATCACTAACCGAAGAATCGAGTTTATAACTCCTGGTAGAATCAAGATACCTGAAACTGATAGTGATAGAATCTTCGTGTTTGTTCCGGCGCTGTAAGCTATCCGTACCACTACTGCTACCAGTACGTATACTGCCACCAGCCTGCCTGACTTTGTTCCCCATCAGTTGGATCACCTCCTGCGAATAGGAAATGCCGGAGAAAAACAATAGCACAAAAAAAAGATATGTGAGCTTCTTTGTCAGCAGCAACAGGTTTTTTGGTTAAAGGATATAAAAAAACCTTTGCAAATTAGCACAGCAAAGGCATATATCGGCATTAAAACTGTTAATAAACCAATCAATGATTTATTAAAATAATCAACACGGCAAACGTACAAAAAATATTATGCTTAATAACTATACCGGTAAAAATCACAAGCCTCTTCATCACATAAAAGCTTTTGTAAAACCGGATCCTTCAAAATACTTATATAATCCATCCATTTACCATTCACTATTATCTTTCTGTAAACTAATCGTATTCCCTGGCTATAATCAACCCACCAATTGATATGCCCGGTGTATAAAGGCTGGATAGGTGTCCCGCCAGGTTTATGCCAGCCATATATGGCAACACGATCAGGTTTTTTATCTCTTGTAATTTTTCCGCTGATGACCACATCTTTTTTAATTCCTGCGATCAGTCCTTTTCGTCCTTTTCGTTGCCCTTCGATGATCAGGTGATGCTGCCACATGGTAGGTGTGCTATCACGAAAAGCATACATAGGCACTGGCTCCAGTTTCAGCTTAGCTGCCTTGTAAATATCATCTGCCATTTTCCGGGTAGGTAAAAAACAATAAAAACTGTCAGCGATTTGTTGCCCTGCCTGGGGAGTAATATTTATTCTTGCCCAGTCATCATCTGTGCCTACGCTTAAATAATCTGGCGAAACATAATATACAGCCCTGATAGTTTTGCCACTGGCAGAGTCAGTAATTGAAACAGAAACGGGTACAAATTTTTTGAAGAAAGCAGGTACATTTCCTTTGAGTATTTCTTTCACTGCAAATGAATCCCTGGCCTGCCATTTCATACCTGCTGCTTCCCGGTAAAAAGCCGTTCCGGTAAGGCTCGAAACCCTCCCCGGCCAAGGCATTTTTCTAACTGGCTGGCAGGATACCAGTAATAATATCAATAAGGATAACCGACCCATACCTGCAAGGTAAAAAAACTATTGTCCATTCATCATTCACTATTTACTATACATTATCTTCGCCGCAAATTTTCTGATATGAATCTCCATGAATACCAGGCAAAAGAATTACTAAAGAAATACAATGTTCCTGTACAGGAAGGTTTTGCCTGCACCACGGTGCAGGAAGCCGAAGACGCTTACCGGCAGATAAAGACACAGACGGGAAGCAAGTTTGCTGTTGTAAAAGCACAAATACATGCCGGCGGCCGGGGCAAAGGAGCTATCAAAGAAAATGGTATTAATGGTGTAAAAGTGGCCAAATCATTGGAAGATGTACAGGAATTCGCAGAAAAGATACTGGGGGGTACACTGGTAACAGTGCAAACCGGACCTGCCGGTAAAGTGGTACACAAAATTTATGTTGCAGCAGATATGTATTATGATGGTCCCAGCGAAAGGAAAGAATTCTACCTCTCAGTGCTTCTCGACCGTTCAAAAGGACAGAATGTTATTATGTATAGTACAGAGGGAGGTATGAACATCGAAGATGTGGCACATAATACACCAGATAAAATATTCAAAGAGTGGGTTCACCCATGCGGAGGTTTGCAGGGTTTCCAGGCAAGAAAAATTGCTTTTAACCTGGGGCTTAGCGGGGAAGCGTTTAAGAACTGCGTAAAGTTTGTAACTAACTTATACAATGCCTATGTAGGGCTGGATTGTTCTATGCTTGAAATTAATCCCCTCTTCAAAGCATCAGACAATAAGATCATTGCCGTGGACTGTAAAATGGGGCTGGACGAAAATTCATTAATGCGTCATCCTGACCTCGCTTCTTTGAGGGATATTACAGAAGAAGATCCGACAGAAGTAGAAGCGGGAAAGCATAACCTAAATTTTGTAAAACTGGATGGCAATGTAGGATGTATGGTTAATGGAGCTGGTTTAGCAATGGCCACCATGGATATGATCAAACTGAGCGGCGGCGAACCAGCCAACTTCCTTGACGTAGGCGGTACAGCTAATGCACAAACAGTGGAAGCTGGTTTCAAGATCATTTTAAAAGATCCCGCTGTAAAAGCTATTCTTATCAACATTTTTGGAGGTATCGTTCGTTGCGACCGGGTAGCACAGGGTGTGATTGATGCATACAAAAATTTAGGTAATATTAATATTCCTATTATTGTCCGCCTGCAGGGTACCAATGCAGTGGAAGCAAAAAAACTGATTGATGAGAGTGGATTGAAAGTACAGTCTGCTATCTTATTGAGTGAAGCGGCTGA
>CAZTKV010000059.1:0-3234 GCA_964614285.1 uncultured Chitinophaga sp.
GCCTGTCTGATACAAGTTGAGCAGCACTGTTAGAAGTATTGCCTTCCACATGGCCAGTCCATGTGTAGGTATAAGGACCGTAATCAGGTTTATCATTTTTGATAACAGCTTTCACCGAAACTTTACTGCCTGGTTGTATCGTATCAACTTTGGGTTCAATTGTAACCATTGGATAATCACTGCCATCTAAATTAGGTCCTGTGTAAGGAGATTTCGTGAGTCGCCCATCAGGCTGAAAGGAAGCCGATGTCAGTATGCTGGTAGCTTCCGCCGCTAATTGTTTCACCATACTCATCATCCATCCCTGGTCGCTGTTATCAAAAGCACCTCCGGCTCCTGCATACCAATAGACTTCAAATATTTTTTTTCCTTTCATTACATAACCACTAAAACTTGATCCGGCTCCGGCAGATCTGTAACCGGCATCACTCCAGCCACCCGGATCGTATTTAGGTGCACTGTACAGTCCATAACCTTTGAAATCTCCAACAGCAATAGGTTTTACTTCCAGTTTTCTATATGCCTGTTCTTTTGCCTCTTTCTCCATATATTTCTGGAGTTCTTCTAAATTATTGATGGTTTCCATCGGGTCATCATCTTTCAGCCCGACATTAGCATATGCACTGGCAGTACTGATCGCTTTTTTTTCATTTGACCAACCCGGAATCCTTGGTGCATTCTTCATCGGTTTTCGTTCCAGCCTAAACCAATTAGCACCTGAACCACCTTCCCATATATCGGTGGCTTTAACAGCCAGGCTCATGTGCTGGTATTTTACTTTTTTATTTACATATTGTGTGAAAGGCCGTGTACTTCCAGGTTGCAGCAGGCTGAAGGAGATACCAATGGTAATACTGTCCTGCAGAAATTTTTTACCACTCTTGTCAGTGGTTTCATAGGTATGATTCACCTGTATTTTGGAACCTGCACAATTTTTATTGTCACCAATAGTTTCCCATCCCCAGCTGCAATCACTGATACGGCTTTTTAGTAGTGCTGGAATATCCGCAGAGGCATCAAAGATTTCATATTGCTTGATCAGTGCAGGTAATTTCAACTTAATACCCTTTGAAGGATCGTTGACATCATACACTTTAACTGAAACATTCCAATATGCCTTTGCCAATTCTGTTTTTTTGTTATTGATAGTGCGACTCAATTTAGCTGTGTAGGTGAATGTTCCCTGTTCTTTGGCATCATGGGTGTATTTGTTTCCGTCACCAACTTTAATGTCTTTTACAGTGGCAAGGTCATAACGGTACCATTCGATGGTTGTTCCCGCTGGTAATGAAATGGTTTGTTTTTTTTCATTCAGTATGATCACTTCAGCCGTTACCGGGTTTGTTTCTGTTGTCTCGGTTTCGCCTTCTACTTTAAGTGTAACATCTATGGCCGGACCTTCTTTTAATCTTGCCAGGTAATCCTGGTAAGCTTTCCTGTATTCCTGCATTTTTTTAACGATCTCACCCGTTTCATCTATAAAGCCGGGACTTCTTCCATTGGCATCTGCATCTACCAGCCGTTCGAAACCAAAACCATATTCACCTAATATTCTCAGGTGTTCTTTATCTTCTTTTTCAGTTTCTTTGATCGGTCTTCCCAGGGCAGTTGCCAGGTCATATCGTATATCAGAAGCTCTCTTAGTATGTGCTTCGAAGCATTGTATGGCCAGCTGCATATCTTTTCCCGGATCGGTGGTCAGCATCGGAGCGCCACTAAGTCCACCCATCAGCACCAGCCTCATCGGGTCGTCCTGTAGTTTGGATGCATCCACACCAAATGGCCTCCATAGTTCAAATATTTTGGATTGTATTACCAGTATCTGCCTGTAAATCTGGATATATCTTTCGAATGTCGGGATAGCCACTCTTTCATAAGCAGTGCCTGCTGAGAACTTATCTTTCAAGGCTTGTATATATAATGGGTCGTTTTGAATTTGCTTTCTGATCTTCAATAACAGGCTCAGGCTGTCCATTTTTTTCATCCGCCATTCGTCCATGAACAATGAATCCTGTATGCGGATGATGGTGGCTTCCAGTTCATCCACCACACCTTTCTTTTCGGCTCTTTTGGTTGATTCAATAGCTGAAAAAACAGCAGACCATAAACGGTCTTCTATCACTATTTCAAGACTATCCAGCATTTTGATCCGCTGACCGCTTATTTCACTGGCGGCTACTTCTTCTATGTTTCCATTTTCTTTTTCTTCTTTGAATTTTTTTACTCCTACCAGGTAACCCACAAATTCATTATCAAAAGCAAACAGGGTCATCAGGTTTTTATGTTTTGTTTCATACATTCCAAACTGATCAGTTTTGCGGGGTATCAGGCTTTCAAAATATTTTATATCCGGGCAATACATGAATGCAGGGTCATAAAAAATAGTTTTGATACCGGCTGTCCTGGCCGGTTCTTGCGGGGAAATATCGGGATCTGTTTCCAATGAATCTGAAGATCCTGTTAATCCATTGAATGCCCTTGGTATTCTAAATCTTACTACATGTCCTTGTCCGTCTGTTACTGCCATTACAGCAAGCCTGTCCAGGTGATTTCGGAAATTGTAATCCCTGACATTACTAACGATAATACGATCGATGAGGTTGGTCACCATATATGCCTGACCGGCAAAAGGGAACAGGTAAAATGTAACAGCCATTGCTGCTGGGGCAGGGCTTCTTGTTTGTATTGAATTATAAATACCCAATGGAATGGCCAGGAAAGGCCATTTGCCCTGTGCCCAGATGGTACCGGCAGTCCAGCTCACATTCCAGGCCGACTGCTTATAATCTTTGCCACTCATCCACGCATCCCATAGTGCTATCCCATCATCCAATTTATTCAGTATTTCACTGGATAAAACTTTTCCGGTTTTGGTTTTAGCCAGATGTTCATTAAAACTATTAAGCTTATTGGTTACATGACTTGAGAATTCGTAAGCCGACATTGCTGTTTTTTGTGCATACTCAGGCGCATATTGCCGCCAGTTTTCAGTAAAAACAGATTTGAATTTGTTTAGAATTTTCTGTACAGCTTCAGGCCCATAACCTTTTTCTACAAGATAATTTTTGAATCTTCCCCACGGATCGCCAATCAACCGTTCAACAAATGATTTATCAAGCTTGTACTCTTCTTCCATTAACTTATTCAGCTCTTCCAGTCTTGCATTCATCATATCGGCAGGAATTTTTCCTGCCCGCAGGTCAACCAGGATGGAATGTGCCCGCAACATGGATT
>CAZTKV010000059.1:3334-9190 GCA_964614285.1 uncultured Chitinophaga sp.
GGAATTTTTCCTGCCCGCAGGTCAACCAGGATGGAATGTGCCCGCAACATGGATTTGGGTATTTCAGTACCACTTTTTTCATATCCTTTCTTAAATTCCTCTTCCATTTGTTTGAGGAACTTATCTGCTTCTTCAAAACGCTGATCTTCATTTTCGATGGCTGCAATTGTTTTTACCCGGTATCCAAAAGCCTGGTTAGCATTTTTCAGCATGGCTTTTTTACACTTTTGTACAACATCATCCACGATCAGGTTTACCTGTTCATTGCTTTCCAGTTTTTTACCGGAAAACTCCTCCATCAGGCCGGCAATTCTTTTTGCATCTCCTTTGTTCCTGATCACCTCTTCTGTCAGGGTCATTAGCTTTTGTTCTTCAAGGGTGAGATTGAAATAAAGCATCTGGTCTTTAACGGATACATTCTTTAGTGCTTCTTTGATCATGAAAAAACTTCTTTCCGTGTATTTGATCATTTTAATGATCTTCTGTCCGCCTTCAAACGGACCGTGTTCGATATCATGAATAGCATGACGAAGCATTTCGAGGCTAAGCATTGGCTCCATATCTATGCGTAATTCAGGGTATCTTTCTTTTGGATCAAAAGAATTGGCCGGATCATTTTTTTGTGCCTTTAGCTCCTGTTCCATACCTTTTTCCATGAACAGTTGCTTACCTTCTTTTTCTACCGTTTTGATATCAATGATCTGCCCATTTTGATTCCTTTCCATCTCTAGTAATTTCCATTTGCCACGGCGGAGCATATCCACCTCAGCAAATGCTTTTCCCCATTCACCAATAAAGACCTCGGCTCCTGCAAGTCCATGTGCAGTGTGTACTACATCGATAGGGATCATACCCAGTCCGCTGGCTCTTTTCAGGTTCTCACCAAATAGATTATGTAAGGCTTGGTTGGTGGCTGCATCGGTAGCAATGGTGCTGAAATCTATATCAGCAGCAAAGCCTAATCCATCTACATTCATTTTTACCCAGGATCCGATATCCAGTTGTCCGTATACCACACCCACCGCTTCAGGGTGATTATTGAAGTATTCAATCATGGTTTGTTTCCAGACATCCATGATCATCAATGTCCGGCCTCCCATCAGGGTACGTTCAATTCCTTCAAATTCGCCTTTCCAGGCGATCTTCGGGTCTATGGGGTTATCACCGGGCATGGGATTTTTATTTTTGAATACTTCTTTATAGCGCTGAAGATCCTGTACGGTTAATTTCAGTTCCGCCATTTCCCGGAAGAACCCGGTAGATTGATCTTTAAGGGATGTTTGCTGATCTGTTGTCAATACAGGTTTTTGCCCGGCTTCCGGACCCTGCACTTTGAAGGGCAGTTGAATATCTCCGGGTACCTGCGATTTGTATTTATCCAGCAACGCAGTAATTTTTGCATATTTAGCATCTCCCGGACTTACTGCACCCACTCCGTTGAATTTTAATTTGAACTGAAAGGGCTTGGCCTCTCTGCCCATTTTTTCGAGATCTTCCGGAGTTTGTGCTGAAGTAGTAGTGTTGGCGAATAGTATTCCTACGAGGATGGTAATAAACCCCTGCCTCATGGATGGAAGAGGTAACATATGTAAAGAGTTTAGGGTAAGTCTGCTTTTTGCAAGCTATTGATTATAGTAACTTATATCGGTGACAGTCATCATTATATTGAATGATTTCGGTCAGAAGGAATCGTTAGATATTAGAAATACTGATGTCTTTTTTGAAAGTATAATTTTGGAAAAATGACTGTACTTTTTCTGTATCTGCCAAGAACACTAAAATCATTATCTTAGTTTCAAACAACCTTCTTCATGGCTTCAGGAAAATTCGTTTTTCTTAACAGGGACCTTAGCTGGCTTAGTTTTAATCACCGTGTATTAATGGAAGCGGCTGATAAGACCGTACCTCTTTACAGTCGTATCTCCTTTCTGTCAATTTTTTCTTCTAACCTGGATGAATTTTTCCGGGTAAGAATGCCCGCCATCTTTGCTTTCAGCAGTCTGGAATCAAAAAAATTATCACTGGAGGAGGAATATCCCCGTGACCTGGTGCAACAGGTACAGCGCACCGTTTTTCAGCAATTGGAAGAATTCGGAAGTATATTGACCAGGCAAATCATACCTGAATTACAGCAGCACAATATTTGCCTTTATTATGACGACCCGATAAGAGAAGAACATATTGAGATTGTCCGGGAATATTTTTTATCAAGGGTCTTGTCATTTCTTCAACCAGTATTATTACAGAAAGAAAACCAGGCCGGAGTCTTTCTGGAGAATAATGCACTTTACTTTATTGTTCAGTTGGAATCACCGGGACAAACAGGTAAAGACCAATATGCACTCCTGAATATTCCTTCATTCAATTTGCCAAGATTTTACGAGTTGCCTATGCTGGGTGATGATCATTATATCCTTTTTTTAGACGATGTAGTGAGGGAAAATCTTCAGGAGATCTTTCCGGGTTTTTCAGTTAAAGGAGCATGGAGCATTAAGTTGACCAGGGATGCAGAAATGAACCTGGAAGATGAATTTACAGGTGACCTTGCCGAGAAGATAGAAAAGCAATTGGAAAAAAGAGAAGGCGGAAATGCTACCCGCCTGTTAGTGGATCAGCGGATGCCGGAGGATATTAAAGATTTTGTACAGAAGTATTTTATGCTGAGGGCTGAAGAAATAGTATTAGGCGGCCGCTATCATAACCTCAAAGATTTAGGAGGATTACCTAATCCACAGAAAGGGAAACTGTCACAACAGGGCTGGGCGGCAGTAGCACATCCGGAATTTGATAATCACCGGTCTGTTTTTCAGTCAATAGAGGAAAAAGAAAAGTTGCTGCACCTGCCATATCATTCCTATAATTATATTCTTCGTTTTTTTAATGAAGCTGCTATTGATCCGCATGTGAAGGAAATATATATCACTTTATACAGGGTGGCAGCAGATTCTCATATTGTGAATGCCCTCATCAGCGCTGCCAGGAATGGCAAAAGAGTAACGGTCTTTGTGGAACTGAAAGCAAGATTTGATGAGGCGAATAACCTGAAGTGGTCGAAGAAAATGAAAGCGGCAGGTATCCGGATCATCAATAGTATTCCGAGATTGAAAGTGCATGCTAAAGTGGCGCTGGTAAGAAGATGGGAAGATGAACAATGGAAAGATTATTCCTTTATGGCCACAGGAAACTTCAATGAAGCCACCGGCAGGTTTTATACTGATCATGTATTCTTTACCACAAACAAAGAATTTGGAAGGGAATTAGATATGCTTTTTACCTATCTGCAGTCAAGAACACAACCGATCCTGTATGGTAAAATATCTTTTGAACATTTGCTGGTGTCGCAGTTCAACATGATAAAGCGGTTCAATAAGCTGATCGAAAAAGAGATCAAGAATGCGATGAAAGGTAAACCTGCTTCCATTATCATTAAATTAAATAACCTGCAGGAAAGAGAAATGGTTAGCCGGTTGTACGAAGCAAGCCAGGCAGGTGTTAAAGTTCATTTACTTGTACGCAGTATTTGTTGCCTGGCACCGGGAGTTGAAGGACAGAGTGAGAATATTACAGTTCATCGAATAGTTGACAGGTACCTGGAGCATGCAAGAATATTTGTTTTTCATAATGATGGTGATCCGCATTGTTTCATGGGTAGTGCAGACTGGATGAACCGAAACCTGCACAGCCGGATTGAAGTTTGTTTTCCTGTCTATGATAAAAAGCTCAGGCAAGAGTTATTGGATATCCTGGCTTTGCAGCTAAAAGATAACACTAAGGCTGTATTGTTATCTAAGGATCTTGAAAATAAAAGGGTCACATCATCTGAAACCCCGCTGGCTGCCCAACAGTCAATTTATGAGTACGTAAAAAAACTGGCAGGGGAATAAAAGATTTCTTATGCAAAGAAAAGCCGGACATTTCGCCCGGCTTTTCTATTGATAGATACTTCCCAGCTTATTGAATCAGCACTCTTCCAACGGCTGCTCTTTTGCCGGTTCTGTCTGTTAATACTACCTGGTAGATGCCTTTTCCATGTTGTCTTATATCCACATCCATTCGCTGATAAGGAGAACTGATGTTATATGATTTAGTATAAACTATAGCTCCTTTTGAATCAAAGATGCTCAATGTATATGTAGTAGAGCCCACACTATAGTACACCACATCAAAATCTCCGTTATTCGGATTTGGAAGGATGAACAGCTTGGCTGTGGCTGAATCACCAATCACTACTGCTGAAGATGTATTACTGCACGGCAATCCGCTGGTGTTGGTGACTGTTACAGTATAACTTCCCAGTTTATCAAGATCAATACCGGTTAGTGAAGATGAAGTGGCTCCTGTTACTGCATTACCATTATTAAACCATGCATAGGTGTAAGAACCGGCTGGTGTAACATTCGCAGTAAGCGTAGTGGTAAGACCGGGATACAAATTTGTATATGGGGATGCAGAGATACTCACTACAGGACTTGGACTTACTGTTACTGCTGTGGCGGCAGAAGAGGCTGAGCAACCGCCTGCATTGGTAACCGTTACAGAATAGTTGCCCGTATTGTTTACAGTAATGGATTGTGTGGTTGCACCATTACTCCATAGCCATGAACTTCCAGCTGACGCAGTTAATAATACGTTACCTCCCTGGCAGAATGTAGTGGCGCCCCCGGCGGTGATATTAGCCGCAGGTAATGGATTAACTGTTACATTAATGGCAGCAGAAGTACTTGTGCAGCCATTTGTTGTTACTGTCACAGTATATGAACCACTTGAATTGACAGTAACAGACTGTGTGCTAGCCCCATTGCTCCATGAATAGGATGAACCGGCATTTGCTGTAAGTACTACAGATCCTCCCTGGCAGAAAGTGGTAGGCCCGCCAGCTGTAGCAGAAGCTGCCGCTACAGCATTGATAGTTAGTGTAACCGGAGTTCGGTCGACACTTTCACAACCGGTACTATTATTTATGCTGGCAGCAAAATAAGTGATGGTTCCTACAGTGCTTAGAGTTGGGTTGGCTACTGTAGTACCGCCGCTTGCAGCATTGTACCAGGTAAGTGTATGACCTGCCGGCACTGTTGCAGTTGCAGTAAGTGTTGGAACAGGATTACCCGGGCAAACAGTTTGTGATTGATCACCACCGCTTGTTGGTGCTGCAACAGCTGTGCTGCCTACTGTAATAGCTAAAGTTGAAGGTGCGGTCTGGCAACTGCCATTACTTGCAAATACACTTATATTACCACTGGTGCTGCCGGCAATATAATTTACACCAACTGTAGTAGTTCCTTGTCCACTGGCAATAGTGGCACCGGGCGGAGTTGTCCATGTGTAACCGGTGGCACCGGTTACAGGGGCAATAGAATAAACAACATTGCTGGGTGTGCCGCATATCGTTTGCTGACCACTGATGGTACCTACCGAACCTAAACCACCACCACCATTGGAGACAGTTACATTGATGGCATTGGATCTTTCACTTTCTGAATTGGTAGTTGTATTTTTTGCCCTGATAGTAAACCACATGCTTGTATTAGGGGTAAGGCCTGTTGCTGTATAAGTAGTGCCGCCAATATTGGAAGCCAGTACTACAAACTGACCAGTGGTTGCATCAAGCCGGTAAATATCATAATGAGTGGCATTGGTAACAGCAGTCCAGTTAAAGATCACTTCACCGGCATTACAACTAACACCGCTTCCGCTAAATCCTGTAACTGTTCCTAAAATTTTAAAATGAGCATCGCTTACATCGGTAACTGAACCGCTGGTAACTCTTATCAATGCAGTGGATGTATTAGCTCCTGCAGGAACTGACCAGCTAAGTCTTGTAGTACCTGCCGGTACTGAAGAAGAGATAACCGTCCA
>CAZTKV010000059.1:9290-15564 GCA_964614285.1 uncultured Chitinophaga sp.
TTTAAAGGAGTAGAGGTTGAAAATACACTGCTGCCAAAAGCACTGATCTCAGGTTTTACTCTTCCATCCTGCACCGGGCCGCAACTACTGCTGCCGGATAAAGCTTCGAGTGTAGTAATGTTTGCAACAAGAATATTATTCTTGGCAGATTTGCCACTGGCAGTTATGGTTGACCACCCACCTGTACAGGCCGCTTGTGAGTTACCGGCTGAATGTGCATGCAGGTGATGAGGGAAGTTGTTCAGGTTAAGATCAGTAGCCCTGCTGGTGGCAGAGTAAATAACACCGGCACCATTCAATCCACAGGTTTGTGTACTGCCATAAGAGTGGCTGCTGATATTTAAGCCCTGTGCAGGAATGGCATTGGCCATTTCTGTTTGAATATTTCCGCTAAAATTAAACGAGTATAATGTGGCATTTGGCGCCATACCCCGGGCAGTCTGATTGATAAGTCCACGGCCAAGTATTGTTCCTGCACAGTGAGTAGAGTGTTGCGAGGCGGAACTGAATTCCATCTGGTTCAAACGACCGGCAGGTGAGAAGTCAAGATGCGGACTTATTTCACCTTCATCCCATATTCCGACATTAATACCATCACCTTTCAGGTTTCTCACACCATCATTTAATACACTTACACGATGTAAAGTTCTGCCCAATGTATTTTCTAATTGATTGGGAGCATCAATAAATTCAACCCATTGAACGTATGGAAGATTTATCAATTGCTGCATATTCGATTGCGGTATGCGGATTGTAAAACTTCTGAACATGGGCATATCTTCCAGTATGGATGCACTCAGAGGAAGCAATGAACCGGTTACCTGTCCGGTAGTTAATTTCTCGTAGGTAATAACGGTCAGGTCTACATAACCAGGTTGCCTGACTGCATGGGATGGGATAGTACCATTCAACACAGCCGGAACAGTTTTTTGTGCAGCGGTGAACTGAAAAACACTGCGGAGGTTAAATGATTTAAAACTACTGAGATCGAAATCAGCTGATACGCTGGCCGTGTAGGCATAATTAGGTATATAGTCGATCAGTTCTACCCCTGTAGATTTCAGGTTATTCTTTTCCTGCTGAGCAGGTAATGCTTTGAACTGTATCGTAACATAATGCTTGTTCAGAAACAAACTTTGCCGGAATTCGGCTGAGTTTTTTGTAAGGCCACTGATATTTTCAGCAGGAACAAATTTGCCGGAGTTCAGCAAAATACTGTAGTCATTCTTTTGCTGTGCATGCAGCATGCCGGCGAAAAAGATGAAAAGCAATAAATGTGTAAGACGGGTAAAAAATCGACTCATAGTTTATTTTTTAGGCAAGGGAAAATTAAATTA
Source organism: uncultured Chitinophaga sp. (assembly GCA_964614285.1). Classification (GTDB taxonomy): domain Bacteria; phylum Bacteroidota; class Bacteroidia; order Chitinophagales; family Chitinophagaceae; genus JJ008. The sequence goes on from CAZTKV010000059.1 coordinate 10,628, forward strand.
TCTGGAAAAATAAGCATTAATTTTTGTCCCCGATGCGTCTGTAGAACACAATCAATCGTTTGACTGAAAGACTGTTGATAAAATTCTGAATGCCTTACCTTTAGCCACCTAAACAATACTATATGTCATTTGAATGGAAAGGTGTTTTCCCGGCATTGCTAACCCCGTTTACAAAGCATGATGAGGTGGACCTGCTGATGTTTGAAAAAAACCTTCAGGCACAACTGGACGCAGGTATACATGGCATCATCATCGGTGGTTCATTGGGTGAAGCGAGTACCATAACGGTAAAAGAAAAAGAAGAACTGGTGGAATTTTCTGTTGAATACCTCAACGGACGGATTCCTGTAATACTAAATATCGCAGAAAGCACTACAAAGGATGCCATAGCACAGGCAGCCAACGCTAGAAAATGGGGAGCTGATGGGTTGATGCTGCTGCCACCAATGCGTTATAAGTCTGATGACAGGGAAACCATCACTTATTTTAAAACAATAGCTAAATCAACTGACCTGCCTATTATGATCTATAACAATCCAGTGGATTATAAGATTGACACAAGGCCGGATATGTTTGATGAACTGGCAGCGTGTGAAAATATTACTGCTTTGAAAGAAAGCTCAAGAGATGTGACCAACCTGGCAAGAATGAAGAACCGCTTTGGTGACCGGTTTAAAGTTCTCTGCGGAGTGGATACTTTGGCAATGGAAGAACTTTGCCTTGGAGCGGATGGCTGGGTAGCGGGATTGGTTTGTGCATTTCCAAAAGAAACCGTAGCGATCTATAATTTGGTAAAAGCAGGTAAAACAGAAGAAGCATTAAAAATTTACCGATGGTTCATGCCCCTGCTGGAACTGGATATTCATCCTAAGCTGGTACAGTATATAAAATTGGCCGCTGCACAAACGGGAACAGGAAGTGAATACGTAAGAGCACCAAGACTAAGACTGGAAGGAGAGGAGAGAGAGAGGATCTTGAAGACCATCAATGATGCTATAAGAGTAAGACCTATTATTTAATGTTTAAAGTACAAGGTTTAATGTTCAAGGATGTAACAACTGAAGAGATCAATGCTGTAATGCAGGATGCATGGACTGCTTTTCATGTCTATCGCAAAGTTTCCTTAAAACAACGGGCTGATTTTATGCGGGCCATTGCTTTTGAACTGGAAGAATGCGGTGACCTGCTGATACAAACGGCCATGAAAGAAACAAATCTTCCGGAAGCGAGATTAAGAAATGAAAGGGCCAGAACGATCTATCAACTGGAAAGCTATGCATTGGCTTGTGAAAAAGGTGATTGGCTGGAAGCAAGGATTGACACAGCCATTCCTGGTAAAAATCCACCTAAGCCCGATATAAGAAAAATGCTGGTGCCAATGGGGCCGGTAGTGGTGTTTGGCTCAAGCAATTTTCCTTTTGCTTACTCTACTGCCGGTGGTGATACAGCCAGTGCTTTTGCTGCCGGTTGTCCTGTTATTGTAAAGGCGCATCCTGCGCATCCGCAAACGTCAGCCATTGTAGCTGAGGCCATATTGCATGCCGCTGATAAATGCAATATGCCCAAAGGAATTTTTGCTCATGTGAACGGAGTATCTTTTGAAGTGGGTAAAGCATTGGTGATGCATCCACATACAAGAGCTGTTGGTTTTACCGGTTCTTATGCGGGAGGGAAACAATTATTCGACTGGGCCAACCAACGTAAAGAACCCATTCCTGTTTTTGCAGAAATGGGAAGTGTGAATCCTGTTTTCCTGCTACCGGAGAAATTGAGGTCTGCTGCGGCTGAAATGGCTACAATGTATGCCGGTTCCGTTACATTGGGTGTGGGGCAGTTCTGTACCAATCCCGGTTTGATCATTGGCATAGAAAGCGAAGCATTACAAACATTCATACATGATCTGGGGAAAGCAATACAATCAATTGCTCCCGGCACCATGTTGCACCAGGGAATTACCGACGCTTTTGTAACAAAAAGAGAAGAAGCACTGATGCAGCCTGATGTGCACCTGGTTGCTGAATCTGCTGTTGCTCCATTGGAGAAACAGGGACAGCCAACGATTGCCACCGTGGACGGAAAGACATTTATAAAAAATCCTGTGCTGCATAAAGAAGTGTTTGGTCCGTATTCGCTGGTGATACGATGTGCTGATATGAAAGAAATGATTGAGGTTGTCAAACACCTCGAAGGGCAGCTTACAGCTACATTAATGGCTACGAATAATGATGTGAGTAATAATGATGAACTGATGGAAGCAGTAAAGAATATTTGTGGTCGTTTCATTTTGAATGGAGTGCCCACCGGGGTGGAAGTGTGTTTGAGCATGCATCATGGTGGACCATTTCCTGCAACAACTGATGCAAGATTTACTTCTGTGGGAGCTGATGCTATTAAACGTTTTGCAAGACCTGTTGCCTTTCAAAACTGGCCCGATGAGCTATTGCCCGACGAGTTGAAGAATGAAAATCCGTTGCGAATATGGAGAACAGTGAATAGTGAGTTAAGTAAGTAGTAACTTATAAGTAGTAAGTTGTGTCAGCGGATGTCTATGGGTTCAGGATCATAATGACTATGATTTTATTTCCCTACATTCGCCGCCAATTTTAAAACCACATCGATGAGACAAGAAGAATTGCTGGCAAAAAGAAGCGGTAACAAATGCGAATTGTGTGAGGCGACAGAGAATCTGAAAGTATATGAAGTGCCGCCCGCCACCGGCAATATGGATGATGCGATATGGGTTTGCCCCAAATGTTTAGCACAAATTGAAAAGAAAGAGGAACTTGACAGCAAACACTGGCAATGCCTGACGACCAGTATGTGGAGTGAGGTACCTGCTGTGCAGGTAATGGCATGGCGAATGCTGAACCGCCTGCGCAATGAAAGCTGGGCAGCTGAACAACTGGAAATGCTTTACCTGGATGAGGAGAAACTTGCCTGGGCTAAAGCCAGCGGTGACCATGAAAACGATGCTTCCGTTGACCTGCATAAAGATTGCTATGGAGCTAACCTGCAAAACGGTGACAATGTAGTGCTGACCAAATCACTGGATGTAAAAGGATCTTCTGTGAATGCTAAAGTGGGAACCGTGGTTCGCAATATCCGCTGTGTTCCGGGTAATACAGAACAGATCGAAGGTCGAATAGAAGGTCAGCAGATTGTGATACTGACAAAATATGTGCGAAAGCAGGGATAAAATAAAAAGGTTCTCCTGTTTTGTTTTATTGTAGGAGAACCTTTTTTAAAATTTCAAATCGTATACTAATTCATCGCCATGTCAGTGTACTGCTTACTGATCTTATCCATGATATACCCGCTGATCCATCCTACATATGCATAACGGTGAAAAATGAATTTCTTGGAAGGATTTACGGTGTTCACCTGGTCTATCAGTTCATCCAGCCAGATGGCGCCTGATAACATCGCTTTCTGATCATAGGTGTTTACAACCCTTTTGATATTGGCCATGGTTGCTTTTACATCTTCGCTACTCATTAATTTCTGCAAATTGGGGTTGATGAGACTGTCATACTTGGAATAAATAAGATTCCTGAAATCTGCAAAATCCTGCCGGCTCAATTCCACATAATTTTCCCTGATCTGCTGCGGATGCATCAGGGATGCAACAGCCCATACAATACCGCCAGAAATATAAATGTCCTTTGATTTAAAATCTTTTTTATCCATCAACTGGTATACCATTACCCGTCCCAGGCTGTCAGCAATAAGTTTTTCTGCTGCTACACGATAATCTTCTACATTACCGCTGCCTGTCATGTGTGATTCAACCAGTCGCTGAAAGGACCTGGTGCCCAGCGGAAAAGTAACAGGAGTAAAGGAACGGCTGTTGCTGATGTAACCGCCTTTTGTATTACCGCTGCCTATATCCAGTTGGTTGGCTGAAAGACGGTTACTGGCCGGAACAATTCCTTTAAAACTAAGTTCTGATTCTTCTTCCACGGTAATATAGCGGATACGGATCTTTGGATCAAGATCTTTTGGCCGCACTACCTGGGCAAAGTATTCCACTTTGTTGTATTTATCCAGTTCCTGTTTCAGGCCACTGCTGATAACGATATGGATCCTGGAAGAAGGGATCTGGTATTTCTTACGGATCATGTCATAAAAAATGGTGATGGCATCAAAAGTTTCTTTTTCACTTTGATAAGATAAAGCGGCTGCATCCGTGTTGATAGAGGTATCCATTTTTAAGAGGTACTCATTCGCCCCGTTTTTACCCAACTTCACTTCAATCACACTCAGTTTGATGCCTCTTGCACCAATCTCTACTCCTGCATACATATCACCGATGCCCTGCACCCCTTTCATTAAGCTGCTTACCACATCAGCAATCACCGTCATGCCAAGTACCTTGTAAAGTTTTATGGACTTCTGATAAGCCTCCACTGCACGGGACTGTTGGCTTGTTTTGTTATACAGGTTTCCCAATCCTTCATATATCTGTGCCTGGTGATAACTGTTCTTGGCAACAATGGCATTTTGCAGGGCTTTCGTGAAATATTCTTCCGCTGCCTCAAATTGCTGTGCTTCCAGCAGGGAGTTGGCTGTTTTGATCAGGCGGGCAGTAGGTTGGTTTGTGATTGACTGTGCACCGACGCTGCAAACCATTAACAACACAAAAACGGGCAGTAGTTTTCTCAGTAACATATGCGTAATATTTATTTGTACAGGCCATCACCACAATTTTGTTGCTGGGGGTGACGGCTCTAACAAAAGTAAAAGATTCGCCTGCCGTCATGGGTGGCGGGGCAGGCCAATTGTAAACAGGTTTTCAACATTTTTTGTCAGTGAAAAAATGCAAAGCCATTGAAGTGTTGTGGCCGGTCGTTATTCACTTTATTTTATTCACATATACGTATGCTGCCGGTTGATTCTGTGCTGAATCGTATACGGTTGATCTTATTGGCTTTATTGTA
>CAZTKV010000060.1:0-12921 GCA_964614285.1 uncultured Chitinophaga sp.
GGGGTGTTTTGAAAGAAGCATCGCTGGAAATGTTACCAGGGGCGGCTGTTGGTGATTATGTGCTGGTTCATGTAGGAGTGGCTATCAGTAAGATTGATGAAACGGAAGCTGCCAAAACATTTGAATACCTGAAAGAAATGGGTGAGTTTAATGAATTGACCGATCATACGAAAGGAGACAGGCCAGACTAAAATATTTATATGAAGTTCTTGCACGAATACCGGGATGCTGCTGTAGCAGGTAGATACCTTGCTGAATTGAAGCAGGTAGTAACCAGGCCATGGACGATCATGGAAGTGTGCGGCGGGCAAACACACAGTTTGGTAAAGAATGGTATTCTTTCTTTATTACCTGATAAAATTAATATGGTGCATGGGCCGGGCTGCCCCGTTTGTGTAACTCCTTTGCACCTGATCGATAAAGCCGTTTACCTGGCAGAGGAAAAAAATGTTATCCTGTGCAGCTATGGTGATATGGTAAGAGTGCCGGGTAGTAAAAAAAGTCTGCTGGAAGCAAAAGCTGCCGGCGCTGATGTCCGAATCTTATACTCTCCGCTGGAGGCGGTAAAGCTGGCAAAAGAAAATCCCGATAAAGAAGTGGTCTTTTTTGCAGTAGGTTTTGAAACCACAGCACCCGCTAATGCTCTCAGTGTGCTTCATGCCTGCAGGGAAGCAGTGATGAATTATTCTATTCTTACTTCACATGTGCTGGTGCCGCCGGCTATTGAAGCTATTGTAAATGATAAGACCAATGTGGTACAGGGCTTTCTTGCAGCGGGGCATGTATGTACTATTATGGGAATGGACGAGTACTATCCCATAGTTGAGAAATACAAACTGCCGATAGTGGTTACTGGTTTTGAGCCGGTCGATCTTTTACAAGGGATCCTGATGGTAGTTAAGCAATTAGAGAGAGGTGAATACAAATTAGAAAACCAGTACAGCCGTGTAGTAAGGCCAGAAGGCAACCCGGAGGCGAGGCAGGTAATTGAAGATATTTTTGATATTGCTGACCGGGAATGGCGAGGTATTGGCAATATCCCGCTGAGCGGGTATGAAGTAAACAAGAACTATGCAGCATACGATGCAAATAGAAAATTTGCAATAGACCTTACTAAAGCTGGTGAAAGTAAAGAATGCATTGCAGGTGCAATTCTAAGAGGTATTAAAAAGCCTGGTCAATGTCCTCAATTTGGAAAGAAATGTACACCATTGAATCCGCTTGGTGCGCCTATGGTGAGCAGCGAAGGAGCCTGTGCAGCTTACTATCATTTTAGTAATATGGAGGAATTAGTTTAACTGTGACGTATGAATGAGAAAAATGTAATACAACTATCCTGCCCGATGCCAAGATTTGACTTTGATGTAATAAACCTTGGGCACGGCAGCGGGGGTATATTGACTCATAAGTTGCTTAACAGTGGTGTATTTGATGTGCTAAAAAATGATTTACTTAATACAAAGCATGACGGAGCTGTTTTTGAATTAAATGGAAAGTTGGCTTTTAGCACGGATAGTTATGTAGTAAACCCGGTTTTCTTTCCTGGCGGGAATATCGGCGAACTGGCAGTGAATGGCACCGTAAATGACCTGTCGATGTGCGGAGCGATGGCAAAATACCTGTCACTTGCTTTCATTTTAGAAGAAGGATTGCCAATAGAAGAATTTTGGCAGATACTGAACAGTATTAAAAAAAGTGCAGATAAGGCTGGTGTTCAGGTGGTGACAGGTGATACTAAAGTGGTGGAGAGAGGGAAAGGAGATAAGATCTTTATCAACACATCCGGCATTGGGATAATGCATGAAAAAGCAGCAATTGGTTTTAGCAGGATTGAGGAAGATGATCTGATCATCATCAGCGGGAATATTGCGGCACATGGAATCGCAATTATGAGTAAAAGACAAGGATTGGAATTTGAAACAGATATTCTGAGTGATACATGCAACCTGAATTTCACTATAAAAAAATTGCTGGATAGATTTGGGACTCTTATTCACTTTTTACGGGATGCTACCCGGGGTGGGGTGGCCAGTGTATTGAACGAAGTGGCAAAGGATGGAGGTTTTGGTGTTGAAATAAGGCAAAAAGATATTCCTGTAACAGAACAGGTAAATGGCGCCTGTGAGATGCTGGGTCTTGATCCTTTGTATGTGGCAAATGAAGGAGTCTTTATATGTATTGTGAATGCGTCTGTAGCGGATGCTGTAGTAGAGATTTTGCATCAGGACGGAAACGGGATAAATGCAGCTATCATTGGAAATATTACAACAGGGCACAAAGGGCAGGTAGTATTACAAAGTAACATAGGAGGCAGGCGGGTGGTAAATATGCTGCCAGGAGAACAACTGCCGAGAATATGTTAATGAGAATGGATGATAACAAACTATCACATCCTGCCTCTGTAATAATGAATGATTGATTTTTTGACTATCGGTGCTTCACTCTTTTTCCCTACAAAGTAGAAACCGGAACCAAAATCAATATGGTATTTCTCAGGTATAATAGCGTCCAGGTAATAAAGCAGGTAAAAAGGCAGGGTCAACAACTTGGACAACTTGCTGCTTCTGAATAAGGATTCAAAATAATTCTGGATGACCCAAACCATACTAAAACCAATGCCTAACACAGATCCCGAATTTAATTCTGTAAAGTTTTTAAATAAATACCGGTGACCCGAATGAGTGAACCGGGTAAAATCGTATGCCCCTTCGTGTACCGTTTGAATGAAAGGGGTTTCGGCATATACAAAACCATCTTTTTTCAGCACCCGGTGTATTTCACCCACAACCACATGTGGTTCCAGTACATGCTCCAGTACTGCCTGTATTATTACAAGATCAAAGCAATGATTTTTAAAAGGAAGCTTATGCCCATCCGCTATGATATCTACATGCGGACTGTCGTACACATCTGTTGATATTAGTTTACCTTTTACATCCCCGACAAATTTCTTCATACCATCCCCGATAGTACCGCCTCCAATCACCAATATCAGAGCTGATTCAGGAAGTTCTTTCGCCAGTTGATCAAGATTCTTATTTGTTTTCTTGTACGGGTAGCTGCTGATAGCAGTAAATATTCTTCTTATCAGATTTGATTTCCGGCTCAGGTAACTGCTGCCATTTGTTTTTTTCAATGATTCAATATCAATGATTGAATCTGAATCATCGATAAAACAAGGCTTGCCGTTTATCTGCAAGTAATTTAAGGAAGGATCTAAAAGATCTGAGAATCTACGAGCACCCATAAGCAAGATTTAATATTAGGAATATACAGAATATATTAAATATGGAAAAAAAATTAATCTAATAGTAAATTTCCGTACTCTTCAGTTTCTTTGGCGGAGAGGATATCGCTGTCCCTAGAAGCTGAGGAAATTATCCGGCTTGTTTATCAAATTGATATATAGATTCCTGAAGTTGTTTTATATGCAATATTTTTGTTGGATATCATTGAGTCTGAACTAGCCAGGAAGGTTATTGGGCTATGGTATATTTCCTTGTTTCCCGGTTAATAGTATAGAAAAAATTTATTTGATCGTTGAATGAACAAGAACTCATACAAGGGCTTCGGAATGCTGATGAAACTGCATTTAAGTATCTTGTAGATACATACAAGGACAGAGTATTCAACACGGCTATTGGTATCGTTCAAAATGCTGAAGATGCGGAAGATGTAGCCCAGGAGGTGTTTATCCAGGTGTTCCGGTCAATAAAAGACTTTAAAGCAGAGTCAAAGCTTTCGACATGGATATACCGGATCACCACTACCCGTGCTCTTGACCTTCTCCGAAGCCGAAAAAGCAAAAAAAGGTTTGGTATCATTCAGCGCCTCTTTGGCGAAGGAAATGAACCAGTGCATGAGATACCTGATTTTAATCATCCCGGTGTGGCATTGGACAGAAAAGAAAATGCCGCAAAACTGTTTAAAGCCATTGCTCAGTTACCGGAAAACCAAAAAATCGCCTTTACCCTGCATAAGCTGGAAGATCTTAGTTACCAAGAAGTTAGCGAAGTGATGAAAACTTCTGTTGCTGCAATTGAATCACTTATGCACCGGGCTAAGCAAAACCTGCGAAAAATATTGGAAAAAGAAAAAGGCTAACCAGTGCTAATTCGAAGGTTTTGAAGCATGTTAACGTCAAAAAAGTCGTATTATGGATATTGAAAACAACAAGAAAATGGAAGAAATACTCAATAGTCTTGATGGCTGTCAGCGGGCTGGTGCTCCAGATTTCTTCTATACCCGTCTTAAAGCGAAGATGGAAAAAGGACTGGAACCATCAACAGCACAATCATGGGTACTTCGTCCCGTTTATGCCGTGGCTGTATTACTTGTAGTTCTGCTTATCAACGCCGTGGTTATCTTTAATAATAATAATTCCTCTTTTGAAGAGAAAGCCTCTGTTGATACTGAAGTATTCCAGTCTATTGCTGCGGAGTACAAGCTGAATGATAATAATACACTATACGATCTAAACCAGGACAAGTAAATGAGAAACTCCAATAATAAGATTCTGACGGTTGCTGTCATTTTGTTGCTTGTTACTAACATAGCACTTGTTTTTTTCCTTATGAATAATAAAGGAAAGGAAGGAGGAAAACGCTCAGGTGCAAAAGGTGACCCTTCAGAAATGATGGCAAAGGAGCTCGGTATGACCGAGCAACAACAAAAAGATCATAAACAATTAAAAGATGATCACTTCAAAGCAATGAAGCCGTTTTATGATTCATTGCGCACGGCGAAAGCCGCTTTTTATGCATTAACAAAGGATGCAAATGTGGACGACAGCACTTTGGCGGTATATAGCCAGCGTATTTACAGCCGGCAGGCAGAAATAGATAAATACACTTTTGCTCATTTTAAAAGAGTAAGGAACCTGCTTACTCCCGAACAGCAGCCAAAGTTTGATGAGTTTATTCAAAAGATGATGCAGCGGAGTCGAAAAGATTCGGCAGCAAAAGGAAAATAGATCAGGCATATATCCTTTCAATCGCATCCCGGTATTTTTCCATTACCACTTTTCTTTTCAGGGACAACTTAGGTGTCATTTCTCCGGTATCCACACTCCATTCGTTGGGTAGTAATTCAAATTTCTTTACCTGTTCAACATGGTTAAAGAATTTATTGAAACTTTCCACTAACTCTTTAAAGAGCTCAATAACTTTCGGATTACGCAGCACTTCTTCATGATCCGAGACAGCAACCCCATTCTTGCGGCACCAGTCAAACAAATTAGGGAAGGAAGGAACGATCAAAGCACTTACAAACTTTTTGTCAGCACCTACCAGCATTACCTGCTCAATAAATGGGGATTCTTTCAATTTATTTTCAATAGGCAGCGGGGCCACATATTTACCACCACTCGTTTTAAACAACTCCTTTTTACGATCTGTGATCTTTAAAAAATTATTCTCGGTTAATGTACCAATATCACCGGTACTGAACCAGCCATCATGAATAACTTCTGCGGTAAGGTCTGGCCGTTTATAATATCCCATCATGATGTTGGGGCCTTTGCAAAGAATTTCACCATCTTCCGCAATTTTTACTTCCACTTCATTTATCAATGGTCCCACGGTGCCAAATGCCCTTCCGCTTTCCTCATACCTGTTTACCGCCACTACCGGGGAGGTTTCCGTAAGGCCATAGCCTTCCATGATAGTTATTTTAGCGGCGGTAAAGATCCGGATCAATCTTACCTGGCAGGCGGCCCCACCCGTAACAATACATTTTATCTCATTACCCAGTCCTTCTCTCCATTTGCTGAAAATAAGTTTATTGGCCAATGCCAGTTTGAAATTGTACCAGGCTCCCAGGTCTTTATTGATCTCAAATTTTTCAGCAAGACTATGCGCCCAGAAGAATAATTTCTTCTTCGTACCGGTCAATTCATTGCCTTTTTGCATGATCTTATCATACACCTTCTCCAATAATCTTGGAACAGTGGTGAACATATGAGGTTTTACCTCTTTCAGATTTTCGCCAATTGTTTCCAGGCTTTCTGCATAGTAGATTGAAGTGCCTCTGAAAAGATAGAGATAGGTAACCATGCGTTCGAAAATATGGTTCAATGGCAAAAAACTCAGCGACCGCATTTCTTCACCGGGAGGGAAGCAAGGCATGGAGGACATTACATTGGAAAGGATATTGCGGTGTGATAGCATCACTCCTTTTGGAGTACCTGTTGTTCCGGATGTGTAAATGATCGTTGCCAGGTCCTCGTAGGTTATTTTGTCAGCTACAGGTTTAATTTGAGCTATCAAACCGGGAGTCGCCAATGCTGTTACCTCTTTCCAGTGTTTGGCATTCGCCACATGCTCAAAAGTATATATCTCTTTCAGGCTATGTACTTTTCCCTTCAGGCTTAATACTTTAAGAAAAAGCTCTTCATCATTTACAAATACCAGTTTTACCTGTGCATCGTTTAATACAAATTCAAGTTCGTTTACATTGATAGTAGGATAAATAGGAGTGAGGATAGCACCGATCTGCTGTACTGCCAGGTCAAGCATTACCCATTCGGGACGATTTTTACAAAGTATCGCTATTTTATCTCTTCCCTCCGCTGTCATATCATTGCAACTGATACCCAGACTTAGCAAGCCAGCGCTTAATTTATCGACGGTTTCTTTTACAACCGTGGTACTGTATTTTTTCCATTGGCCGCCTTCTTTTCCGGCCAGCATATCTTCCAAGGGTTTTCGCTCCAGGTGGTATTCAAGGCAGTCAAATAATCTTTTGGGCTCTGTCATGGTGCAATCGTTATGGGTGTTATATAATCAGCTTCTTAACAGGGATGAATATACAATTTACTTGAAATTATATATATAAAAAAGCCCTGTCTCGTTTGAGTAGACAGGGCCCGAGGCATAATATATTTTTAGTTGACCTGGTAATATTGGCCGGCCGGTATTTTAAAGATCCTGCTTTTTTGAAAAGCGGTGAAGCCGTTGTATTCTTCAGCATGTGTCCTCGTCCAGTTGTCGTAAGCGGCTACATTCTCTGATGCGCCAAATAACCACTGGTTGTATGCATTGAACATACCTTCCTGCAGCAATTGCCGGTGGTAGTCAAATAAACGGAAAGGATATTTTGCAGCATTGTTCTCATACCAGTCCAGTATAAACCTGGTCCTGATCATTGTCAGCGTTTCGGTGGTAATCCCTTTATTAGTAAGTGAGGATTGCTTGCCGATACTTTGTAAAAATGCTTTGGCAAACTCACTCTTGTTTTTTTCTTCTCCTTTCATGATATCAGGGTCAGCAAATAATTTTTCTTTATAGCCCTGCAGCAGCATTTGCTTCATGGCGGCACCCCGCTCACTAAAGCTTTCCATATTCACAAATATTTCACCATAGATAAGGCTCCAGACTTTATCCTTTGCGTAGAAATAAAATAAAGCGGCATTATAATAATTACCTCCGTAACCAGGATCTGATCTGATACCTTCTTCCCATTGTTTGATAGCAGAAAAATCTTTGGCAGCCCAGAGTAATTCACCATACTCGCTGTACAAAGGGCCGCTTTTGGGAAATTTCTTCAGGGCTTTTTTATACATCTTGTCACACTCTTTCACATCTTCCAGCGCCTTATATACATTGCCGGCTATCTGGTAGCTGATTACATCTGCATCTTCCCTATCAATCAATGATTCTGCCCCTTCCAGTGCTTTGGCATAATCCCTTTTGAAGTAATAGCTCATCACCAGGTCTTTCTCCAGTTCAATATTCTTTTTATCCTGCTGCAGGGCACGGGTCAATACAATGATCGCATTGTCAAAATCGCCGGTTCGCATAAAACTCTTAGCCGTTTCATGTAATTTCTTTATATCATCAGGTTGTGCTGCTGCAAGCAATGAAGCAGATAAGGCAATAAAGAGAAAAAATTTCTGTATCATAGTGTAAGTTAAAAAAGAAGAGACGTTATCAGGGACGTCTCTGTTGCAAAATAACAAATATTTCAGGGCCGTGTTTAAATAAGATGTGTCAGCAACCCATCTCTAAGCTTTGGCTCGAACCAGGTGCTTTTGGGTGGCATCACATTACCGCTGTCAGCAATATCAAATAATTGATCAATAGTAACAGGATATAAACTAAATGCCGCCTTCATTTCGCCGTTGTCCACTCTTTTTTCCAGTTCTTTTAACCCCCTGATACCTCCTACAAAATCTATTCTCTTGTCGGTTCGCTGGTCTTTTATATCAAGTATCTTATCAAGGATATTATTAGAGAGAATTGATACATCCAGCACCCCGATAGGATCATTGTTCCAGGTTCCTTTTCTTGCCGTAAGGATATACCATTTGCTATCAAGGTATAAACCGAATTCATGCACTTGAGCCGGCTTCACCGGTTCTGGGCTGTGTGTTATATAGAAATCATCTTGTAATAATCCCAGGAATTTAGCTGCTGACAACCCGTTCAGGTCCTTTACTACCCTGTTGTAATCAAGAATGACCAACTGACTGGCCGGGAAAATAGTGGTTAGAAAATATTTTGCTTCGATACTATCCGGTAATGATTTACTCACTTTTGCTGCAGAAGCGGCACGGTGATGGCCGTCTGCAATATACGTACAAGGCACACCGGTCTTAAACTGTGCTGTAATGTCATCAATAACCGTTTGGTCGCTTACCACCCAGATAGCATGCTGAATACCGTCACTGGCAGTAAAATTATAAACCGGCTGATGTGCATATTTCCAGTCATGAATAATAGCGTTAATGGCTTCCACATCACGGTAAGCAAGAAACACATTGCCTGTTTGTGCCCGGATGGTACTCATATGGTCGATCCTGTCCTTCTCTTTTTCCGGCCGGGTGAACTCATGTTTTTTTATAATGTCCTTAAAGTAATCGTCCACCGATGAAGCACATACCAGGCCTGTCTGGTTGCGCCCCTTCATTACCAGCTGGTATATGTAATAACAGGGTTTATCTTCTTTAAAAAGAATACCATTTGTGATGAATTGTTCAAGGTTTTCTTTGGCCTTATCATATACATCCTGGCTATGAATGTCGATGCCTGCAGGCAGATCGATCTCTGATTTTGTGACATGCAGGAAAGAGAAGGGATTGCCTGTAGCTTCAGTTCTTGCTTCCTCGCTGTTCAGCACATCATAGGGTTTGGAGGCTACCTGCTGTGATAATTGTTGCTGGGGTCTTAATGCATTAAACGGTTTGATCGTCGCCATCTCGGTTATACTTTTTTTATTGCGAATTCTTTCATAAGGTCAGTCAGTATTTTCACACTTTCTATGGTGAGCGCATTGTACATAGAGATACGAAATCCTCCCACACTGCGATGTCCTTTTACTCCCACCATGCCCTCTTTTTTACACCAGTCAAGGAATTCCTTTTCCAGTGAAGTATCTTCCATTACAAATACAGCATTCATTTTACTGCGGTCTTCCCTGGCTACCGGCCCTCTGAATAGGGGTAAGGTATCCAGTGTATTATAAAACAACGCTGCTTTTTCGTTGTTAAGTTTCTCAATCGCAGTTACACCGCCCTGCTCTTTCAGCCATCTTAAAGTGAGCATAGCCACATACACTGCAAATACCGGCGGTGTATTCAACATACTTCCTTCTGCTATATGATTACGATAGTCAAGTATTGTAGGAATAGTTCTGTTTACTTTTCCCAGGATATTTTTATTCACCACCACCAGGTTTACCCCGGCAGCACCCATATTCTTTTGCGCCCCGGCGTAAATGAGGTCAAACTTATTAAAATCAAGCTGGCGGCTGAGTATATCACTGCTCATATCTGCCACCAACGGTACGCCACAATCATATGGCATGTCATGCCATTGCGTGCCGGCAATCGTTTCATTGGTAGTAATATGCAGGTAAGCAGCCGTTGGCGATACTGTCATGTTTTTGGGTATACTGGTGTAGTTCGTTTCTTTAGATGAGCCGGCTATTTCCACATGGCCAAATAGTTTGGCCTCTTTGATAGCTTTATTGGCCCATGTACCTGTTTCAGTATAAGCAGCAATATCATTTTCGTTCAGCAGGTTCATGGGTATCTGCATGAACTGTGTGGTGGCACCGCCATGCAGGAACAACACTTCATGGTCATTATCTAATTGCATCAGTTGTTTCACCAGCGATCTTGCTTCATCCATTACCGGTTGAAACAATGGGGTGCGATGACCGATCTCCAGTATGGATAAACCGGTATTATTAAAATTAAGGATAGCTTTACTGGCTTCTTCAAACACTTCTTTGGGAAGAACAGAGGGACCTGCATTAAAATTGTGTACGACCGGCTTCACTGTGTCAATCATGATAGTGCAAATGGTAAATGAGTTGCAAATGTAGGAAAATTGCCATCCTTCAGGGAGCAGGATTTTCATGCTCCCGGCCTTTGATAGCGCTGCTTTTCCATGCCTGGTTCAGGCTTTCAAATTCTTTCAGTTCTTCGGCAGAAAATTCTTTATTACTAAGCCGGGTAAGGTCCGGCTGCCCGGCATTTACCCAGGCCGTGTACCAAAATGAAGCTACGGCGTAGATCGATTGACGCATTCTTCTTTCCACCATACCTCTCAATTGATTATTGTAGGCAACAGAAAAGGAAGAAGAATACTGACGAATGATAGTTCCGTTACGGTCTTCGAACGCATATTTCTGGTCACCGGGATACCGGTTAGTGAGTTCTTTTTCAAATTTTAACACGGTATCAGCGGCAGCGGCACTTTCCAACACCCTGGACCAGATAAAATCTGCCGGATTTTTTATGTATTCTGCCTTGCCAATAAAAAAATCCCATTCCTTTTCAGCCAGCAGTTCGGGAATACGGCTTTCCCAAAAACCATGAATACCTTTTTGATCAGTATATTGCCCGTTATGGTTGCTGCAGGCATGCAGCGGCACATGAGAATCAGAAATATAATGGCCTATCTCGGCTGAGTATTTCAGGATCTTTGCCTGGTTCTTTTGTTTAAAAGCATCTGTTAACCGGTATAGCATCGTTTGGAGCCACCAGGGCACAATGCCATATTTGTTCAGGGTGTCTTCGGAAAATTTCGCTACTGCATCATTCCAGTTCCTTGGTAATTCCGTGTATGGGTATGCCCCATAATAATCAATGTCTATATAATGTCTTGGTCCTTCTTCGGGCACCGCATATCTTCTTTTATCCGGGTCCACTGCATGTTCGGCCAGGAAATCAATATGCGGTTTATACAATACCATCATTTCAGGCGGCAGGCAGAACACTGCGTAATAGTTGATCTTACGATGGGCATAAAAGCCCCAGCAGAAGCAGGAAAGAGATACAGAAAGGAAAAGGGATAAGGTGATGAATTTCTTCATACATTAAATCTAAAAAAAGTTCATGATTTTCCTTAACAGACTATTGAGAAGTATAATTTATTGTAAGCATTAAAAAGAAACCTTGCAGAGGGTTGAAATTATTTTATATGATATGTACTTCCTATTAATGAATTCCTTTATTAAAGATTTATTCAGTTCAGTCTTTTCTCTATTTCTTCTTTTCTTTCTGCATCAAGGTCTACCACACCGCCTGTTACAGCATATTTCATGGCTTCGCCAGCGGTGATCTGTTCTATCTTTTTTACTTTTTCTTTGGGCAGAATATATAATTGCCCGGCAAAATTGTAAGCCTGGGGTACATACACAGCTACTTTATTGGCACCGAGCTCAAATTTCTGCATCTCTTCATCGGTCAAAAAACCCACGATCCATACATCCTCAGCAAATACATTGGCCAGTACGGCCCGGTTGAATTTTCGCTTATCACCGGCGAAAGCCTCAAAGAAATCCTTGGTGGAACTATAGATGAATTTGATACCCGGTGTCCGTTCCATCAACTGATCAAAGAAACTGATGGCGCTGCCCATCAGGAAATTGGAACTGATCCAGCCTACCAGTACTACAAATACAAGAATTATTACAAACCCCAGCCCCGGAATCTTTACATATGGCTGCAGGATACCATCCACTTTTTCAAACAGCCAGAACAGCACATAGGCGGTAATGCCTATCGGCGCCAGGATGATGACACCTTGGATGAAATAACGTAATAGTTTTTTAACGGGGTTTTTCTGCTGCCCCTTTTTAGTGGCCATATAGCTGATTTGCAGGCTAAGGTAGTTTAAAATACCCCTCGATGACCGGTAATAAAAATCGGTGAACGGTCGAAAACGAGGGGTGGAAACTTTGGTTACGAAATAAGTTTCCATAGTTTTGCCCTTCGAAATTGAGCTAATGGAACCCAAAGAAAGAATATTAATAAAGGCCGAAGAGTTGTTTATGCAGTACGGTATCCGGTCGGTATCGATGGATGATATTGCCAACAACCTGGGTATGAGCAAAAAGACCCTCTACCAGTATTTTGCCGATAAAGATGAACTGGTAGATGCTGTAGTGGACGGACATATTAAAGAAATACAGGAAGACTGTATGAGCTGCCGCCTGGATGCCACCGATGCCATTCATGAAATATTTATTACGATGGAACGCATCATGGAGGAGTTCAGCAATATGAACCCTATGCTGCTGTATGACCTGGAAAAATTTCACTTCAAAGCCTACCAGCGCTTCAGGGAGCATAAGGATAAATTCCTGCTGCAGATCATCCGCAATAATATCGAGTGGGGAATCAAAGACGAATTATACAGGGATGATATCAATGTGGATGTACTGTCCAAATACCGGATCGAATCAATGATGATCCCGTTCAATGTGGCGGTATTCCCGCCGGGCAAGTATAACCTGGCCGAAATATCGGGCATCATCATTCAAAACTTTACTTACGGATTAGCTACCATAAAAGGACATAAACTGATACAGAAATACAATGAACAACGAAACAAAAACCTTTCTTATGAGGAAAGTAAAAAGTAAGCTTTGGCTATTAGGACTGGCTTTGTTACCCGCAGCTGTTTTTGCACA
>CAZTKV010000060.1:13021-15497 GCA_964614285.1 uncultured Chitinophaga sp.
TAAAAGATGGTATGCTGGAAGGAAGCATCTATTCATACGAGGACAGAAAAGAATTTCAGTATGCACAAATAGGTAAAGAACTGAACGAGTATAACATAAGGAGATATAAACTGAGCCAGGTACCTACCCTTTCTCTGAACGGGCAATATGCCAAGAATGCACAGCGCAACAAATGGAATTTTTTCGGGAAAGGAGATTGGTTCACTATTTCTTCCGTAAGTCTTAATATCAATATCCCGATTTTTAATGGTTTTTACACTAAATCAAAAATTGAACAAACAAAAATCCAGTTGCGGCAGACAGAGAATCAAATTGAAGCATTGAAGCTTTCTATTGATAACGAAGTAGAGACAGCCAGAAATAATTTCCGCTCTGCGATAAGTAATATGGATTTTCAAAAGAAGAATATGGAACTGGCAGAGAAAGTATACCAGCAAACCAAAAAGAAATATGAAGTGGGCACTGGTTCGCAAACAGAGATCAATGCAGCACAGGTAGAATTAAAAACGGCGCAGACCAGTTATATCACAGCCCTGTATGATGCTATCATTGCCCGGATCGATTTTCTGAAAGCAACAGGTAAACTATAATAATCAAAAACCAACACATGACTTTTAAATTGAACAATATGAACAACATCTTAAAAATATCTTTTGCAGCAATATTTGCTGTTACATTGATAGCCTGCGGCGCCGGTGCCAAAGACAAAAAAGGAGCCATTGGCGATATAAAAGCCAAACTTGAAAAATTAAAAAAGGAGAAAAGCACTCTTGATGCGGATATCCGCAAACTCGAAGAAGAGCTGGCTAAAGCAGATCCCTCTGCTGCCAAACAAGTAGCGAAACTGGTAGCGGTAGATACATTGCGGGTGCAGGATTTTGTGCATTATATAGAGCTGCAGGGAAAGATATCCAGTAGTGGTATTGGCTATGTGGCACCAAAAGGGGGTGGCGGACTGATAAGAGCTATTTATGTGAAAGTAGGTCAGAAAGTGGGTGTAGGCCAGCTTGTATTAAAACTGGATGATGCCATGCAACGCCAATCACTTATTGCTGCGCAGCAGGCCACCGGGCAATTGAAAGCCAGGTTGGCACAGGCCCAGACTATTTATGAGCGGTACCAGAATTTATGGAAGCAGAATATAGGTGCAGAGATCAATGTGATCAATGCAAAAGCAGATGTGGATGCAATGGCTGCACAATTGCGGTCAGCAGAAGCACAGGTGGCTCAGGCGGCAGAAGCTTTGGATATGACCAATGTGAGAGCAGGTCTTAGTGGTGTGGTGGAGCAGGTGAATGTAAGGGTGGGAGAATTCTTTACCGGCGCCACACAACAGGGCGGACAGATAGTTATTGTAAATGCTTCATCACTGAAAGCAGAAGTGCCGGTACCTGATAATTATGTCGCTAAAGTGAAAAAAGGAGATAAAGTACTGGTATCAGTGCCGGAAACAGGTAAAGCTCCTTTTGAATCTGCGATAAGTGTGGTAGGTGCGGCAATTGATCCTACTACAAGATCATTTTTAGTAGAAGCAAAACTTCCTTCCAATGCATTATTAAAACCTAACCAGACTGCCACCATGAAGATCCTTGATTACGAGGCTAAGGCAACTATTGCTGTTCCAATCAACGTGGTGCAAAGTGATGAAAAAGGAAAATATGTATATGTAATGGAAAAAGCCGGTGATAAGAAAGTGGCCCGCAAAAAAACGGTGCATGTAGGTGAAGCCTATAATGGCCTGATGGAAATAAAAAGCGGCCTGACGGGCGGTGAAGTGATCATTACAGAAGGGTATCAGACAGTGTATGACGGGCAATCCATCACAACAGGCAAGTAAACATTGATGATGATTAAAACTTTTTCAGATGAAAGTAACGGAAGGAATAGCTAAAAAATTTAAAGAATTCAAACTCACCAGTTGGGCAGTAGATAACCGCACAGCCATCTATATCATTGCTGTACTGATCTCGGTATACGGGTATATGAAATTCAATTCAATGCCCAAAGAGCAGTTCCCTGATATAGTAGTGCCTACTATCTCGGTGGCAACCGTATATGTTGGTAACTCACCCAAGGATATAGAAAACCTGGTAACCCGGCCCATTGAAAAACAATTAAAGGGAATTAGCGGCGCCAAAGTAAATAAAGTACAAAGTACATCACAGGCGGATTACAGCCTGATAGTGGTAGAGTTTGACACCGATGTAAAAACAGACCTCGCCAAGCAAAAAGTAAAAGACGCTATTGATAAGGCAAGAGCCGATCTGCCAACAGATCTTACGCAGGAACCCGATGTGCAGGAGTTTGCTTTTAGTGAGATGCCAATCATGTTTGTAAACGTAAGTGGTGATTACGAGGGAATCAAGCTGAAGGAATATGCAGATAAAATGCAGGATCGCTTTGAAGAACTGGGTGAAGTAACAAGGGCCGAAATTGTGGGTGCGCCGGAAAGAGAGATACAGGTGAATGTGGATCC
>CAZTKV010000061.1:0-2312 GCA_964614285.1 uncultured Chitinophaga sp.
TCCATATACTGTTTCGTTTTCTGCGTATCGCTGATCCCAGAATTGCTGCATTTTATAATTCTTTTGGCAAAATTGGGTGAAGTATACTGTCTGTTAGGTGATATTTATCACCGGATTTTCCCGGATTCAATTGCATATTGCATAAAATCTCAGAAAATGAAGTATCTCTTATTATCAATTGTGTTATTGGTTGTGTTTTCTGCCTGCAGTAATTCTACAGCAGAAGAACCTGCTCCTGCCGTTACAGAGCCAGTTGCTACTGCTGTACCTGCAGTAACTAAATCTGCACCTTCTGATCCAGCACCTGTAAACAAGGTAGCAGCCTCTGCATTACCCTCACTAAAAATGATCAATGCCACCAACCAGGTAGTTGATCTTTCACAATTCGGAAGGAAAAAAGTATTTGTGAACCTCTGGGCTACCTGGTGTCCACCCTGCCGTGCAGAAATACCTTCAATTGAAAGCCTGGGTAGTAAAACAGACAAAACCAAAGTGGAGTTTGTTCTGCTTTCTCTGGACGACAATTTTGAAAAAGCAAAATCTTATGCAGCCAGAAATGGCATGAAACTTCCGGTTTATTACCCGGCCGGAAATCTTCCCCAACTATTTAATGTAGAAGGGATACCCGTTACATATATTTTCAATGAAAAAGGAGATGTTATTTATCAACAGGTGGGAAGCGCCAATTATGACACTAAAGAGTTTCTTGATATGCTGAACAAATAAAAGCCGCAGGCCAAAAATGAAAAAGCCCCGGTATGCCGGGGCTTTTTTTCTACTATCATGTTTATTCTTCGGTTTTCACCGATGCTAGTAATTTCTCTTCTATTATTTTCTTTAGAATATGCTTAGGATATGCACCGGGCTGCATCATTGGTTCACCTGCTGAATCAATAAAAAGTAAGGTTGGAATACTCTGAATACCAAAAACAGCTGACAACTCTTGTTCTACATCAGTATTCACTTTGTATATAACCAATCTTCCTTCGTATTCCTTCGAAAGCTCTTCTAAAACAGGGGCTACCATTTTACAAGGGCCACACCAGTCTGCATAAAAATCAATAATTGCAGGTAGTTGTCCGTGATATTTCCAATCTTGTTCTGTTTCGTAGTTAAACACTTTATCTTTAAAGTCCTGTGTTGTCATTTGTACTGTCGCCATAATGATTAATTTGTACAAAAATAAAATATCTCTCCCGGGTATTTCGTGATGTAAATCACAATACCACTTCCGGTGCCGGTATCTTAACTTTTTCTAAAGCCTGTTCAATATCCCAGATAATATCCTTATAATTCTCAATGCCAATACTTAGCCGAACCATTTTATCAGTAATATGTAATTCTTGCTTTTCTTCATAAGGCACATCTGCATGGGTCATACTGGCCGGGTGTTCTGCAAGGCTTTCTGTTCCACCAAGGCTCACGGCTAGTTTGATATGCTTCAGGTTGTTTAAAAATGTAAATGCTTCATGTTCACCACCGGCCACATCAAAACTCAGCATAGCCCCATTGCTCAGGTATTGCCTATTAAATATTTCAGCTTGCTCCGGGTTATTCTTTTTCGTATAACCCAGGTAGTATACTTTTTCAATCTTTGGATGATTGGATAAATATACTGCCACTCTTTCTGCATTTGTTGCTGCAGCCTCCATCCGGATCTTTAATGTCTCCAAACTACGCATTAAAAGCCAGCTTGTATGCGGGTCTATCATTGTTCCAAAAAAAGTACGGGTCTTTTTGATCTTTCCAATCACTTCTTTACTTCCTACTGCTGCACCAGCTATCACATCACTGTGTCCGCCAATATATTTGGTCGCAGAATATAAAACTATATCTGCACCGTGCTTCAGCGGATGCTGCCACAATGGGCCCATGTAAGTGTTATCAACTGTGACTAATATTTTTTTATCGTCAGTTGAATATTTTTTCGCAATAGCGCTGCACATTTCAATATCTATAAGATCGTTAGTTGGGTTAGCCGGAGTTTCCACATAGATCATTTTCAGTTTTTTGGCATGGCCACTTTCAATTAATATTTTTTCCACTTCTTTCATATCCTGTCCTGCCCTGAAGCCGATCACCTCTATTCCAAAATGTGTCAGAATATGATGAACAAACTTATGTGTACCACCGTACAACGGATTACTGTATAGTAAAACATCTCCGGGAGTAAGAAATGTCATTAGCGTGGTGGCAATAGCACTCATCCCGCTGGAAAATGCAGCAGCCATTTCTCCACCGTCCCACAATTTTAATCGCTCTTCCAGTATTTCCATATCCGGGTTATTGATACGGCTGTATATCAAACCCAT
>CAZTKV010000061.1:2412-6379 GCA_964614285.1 uncultured Chitinophaga sp.
TTTGAAAAAGCGATTGTAAAATTTGAAGAGGTAATGGAATGCTATCACATGACAGGAGTATATGACTATTTGTTAAAGATCGTAGTTACTGACATGGCCGCATACCAGGATTTCATTGTAAACAAGCTGGCAAAGCTTACCGATATTGGTACTGTGCAAAGCAGTTTTGTAATGACAGAAATAAAACATGAAACTGCCTATAAAATAAAACCGGCCCGTTAAGGCCGGTTGCTTTCAATAGGTAAACAATCATTAAAGCATTGTGGTTGGCTCCACATACTTTGTTTTCTTTAATCCGGTCTGGCTTAGCGCCTTGTATCCACCCCGGATATTAACAATTTTATCATACCCTCTTGCTTTTAGGATAGATGCCATAATCACTGAACGATAACCACCTGCACAATGGATATAATATTTCTTATTCTTATCAAGCTGCGCCATATTGTGATTTATAAAATCCAGCGGAAAATTCTCGGCTCCTACAAGATGTTCTGAATCATATTCACTTTTCCGTCTCGCATCCAGCAGGTTAATATGCTTACTGTCCATTTCGTACAATGCAGCAAAATCTTCTGCATTTATTTCCTTTATGATATCGGTATCAAATCCTGCCTCTTTCCATGCGGCCACCCCGCCTTTCAAATAACCAATGGTATTGTCGTAACCAACCCTCGACAAACGGATCACTACTTCTTCTTCCCGTCCTTCATCTGCAAGGAACAGAATAGGTTGTTTCAAATCTGTGATCAACGTACCTACCCAGGGGGCAAAATTGTCATCAATGCCTATAGAAATAGATCCGGGGATATGCTCATTAGCAAATGAATCCTTGCTGCGGGTGTCCAGCACTAATGCCTCCATACTTTCCCATGCGGTTTGAAATTCCTTTGCTGTAAGAGGACGTTTACCTTTAGAAATTATATCATCAATGCTGGCAATTCCTCCTTTAAGATTCATCAATACATTCATTGGAAAGTATTGAGGTGGCTCAACGAGCCCATCTGTCACGGCTTTGATAAATTCTTCCTTGGTCATGTCTTCTCTCAAAGCATAGTTAGTTTGCTTTTGATGACCTAATGTATCAGTTGTTTCTTTGCTCATGTTCTTTCCACATGCACTGCCGGCGCCGTGTCCCGGATATACAATCACTTCATCGGGCAAAGTCATAATCTTATTTCGGAGGGAATCGAATAAATGACCTGCCAGTATCTGGGGAGTAATTTCTGCTTTTACCTTTTGCACCAGATCCGGTCTTCCCACATCACCTATAAACAAAGTATCACCGGTGAAAATAGCTTTCTCCTTTCCATTCTCATCAATCAGGAGGTATGTGGTTGACTCCATTGTATGGCCAGGCGTATGCAACACTTTGAGTCTTATATTTCCCAACTGTAGTTCTTCTCCATCTTTTGCCACATGTACATCGTAAGCAGGTGCGGCTGTCGGCCCAAAGACAATAGTAGCCCCGGTCTTTTTTGCCAGGTCAATATGACCACTTACAAAATCCGCATGAAAATGTGTTTCAAGAATATACTTTATCCTCGCACCATTTCGTTCGGCTTTATCAATATATGGTTTTGTTTCCCTCAGGGGATCAATAATTGCCGCTTCCCCATTACTTTCAATGTAATAAGCAGCCTCAGCCAGGCAACCCGTATAAATTTGTTCAACTTTCATAATTGATGATTTTTTACTTTAATGAATGTGGTTTTACTATATCGCTAGTATAAAAGAAAGTGATTTATCAGATCAAAGTTGATTTTCCGTCTCACTTTCGTTTGTGTTACCAGTTACAATGCCGGATGAATTTTATCATTTCATTTACTGATGTAAATCATACCGTAAGGCAGACAGGAGATATACCTTCGCCGCCCATTTACCCGGATTTGTTGATCCTTCTCACTATATACCGGCTTGAGTGATTTTTGTCACCAAAGTCCTCTGTGAATAGCTGTACCTGTGCATTCTAAAACTTGTCATATGCCGGTAAATCACCAGATCCTTATTATTGGCGGCGGAAATGCGGGTATTTCCGTGGCAGCCAAACTCCTTCTCAAAAACAAACAATTGGACATTGCTATTATTGACCCTGCCAGTAAGCATTATTATCAACCTGCCTGGACACTGGTGGGAAGTGGAGTATTTGATATCCGAAAAACAGAACGTAATGAAGCGGATGTAATGCCCAAAGGCGTTAAATGGATAAAACAAAAAGTAACAGCCATACTCCCGGAAACTAATTCGGTAGAACTTGACAATGGCCAGCAGGTCATATACCAGTACTTAGTCATTGCAGCAGGGATTCAGTTAAACTGGAATGAAATAAAAGGCCTGAAAGAAACTTTGGGTAAAAACAATGTATGTTCTAACTATAGCTTTGATTATGCTCCTTACACCTTTGAATGCATAAAGAATTTTAAAGGTGGTAAGGCAATCTTCCATAACCCGCAAACACCGGTAAAATGCGGAGGCGCCCCGCATAAGATCATGTATATGGCCGCAGATTATTTCAGAAAACATAATATTCTTGATAAATCCGACATACAATACTGGAGTGGTGCAGCCAAACTATTTGCCGTACCCAAATATGAAAAAACCTTACTGAAGGTTTGTGAAAGAGCTAATATCAAACTCAATCTTATGGTGAAGATGGTAGAAATCGACGGGCTGGGCAAAAAAGCAAAATTTGTGGGTATTGGAGAAGATAACAAAGACAAAGAGTTCTGGGTTGAATTTGATATGATACATGTAACCCCGCCTCAAAGTGCCCCTGATTTTATCAGGACAAGTTCGTTGGCAAATGCCGCTGGTTGGGTGGATGTTGATAAGCATACACTACAACATGTAAAGCATTCAAATATATTTTCGCTGGGAGATTCAGCCGGTTTACCAATCAGTAAAACAGGGGCTGCCATCCGTAAACAAGCTCCTGTGGTAGTAGAAAATTTACTTGCGGCTATAAACAAACAGGTACTGGCCGGCAAGTACAATGGCTATACCAGCTGCCCATTGGTCACTGGTTATGGGAAACTTGTTCTGGCTGAATTTGATTATGACAATACTCCCCAGGAAACCTTTCCCTTTGATCAAAGCAAAGAAAGATGGAGCATGTACCAGATGAAAAAAGTTCTGCTTCCCTGGTTGTACTGGCATAAGATACTGAAAGGAAAAATGTAAGTTCAATTCTCCATCAAAAAAAATATCAAAACGGTTACTTTTAGTAACCGTTTTTATTTTGTAACAAGTATCACTTCGTACATCAATTTTTGAGAATACCTTTGATCCTGAATTCTGCAGAAACAAAAATCATGGATACCGAAATTCTATCCCGAATACAGTTTGCTTTCACTATCGCCTTTCATTATATATATCCCCCTTTAAGTATTGGCCTGGGGCTTATCCTTGTTATCATGGAAGGCATGTACCTGAAGACGGGCAAGAAGATTTATGAAGACATGACCCGGTTCTGGATAAAAATATTTGCGTTGATTTTTGGTTTGGGTGTTGCAACAGGGATCATTATGGAATTTGAATTTGGCACAAACTGGGCCACTTACTCAAAATATGTTGGCGATATATTCGGCAGTGCTTTGGCAGCGGAAGGAATTTTTGCCTTTGCATTAGAAAGCGGTTTTCTGGGTATTCTTTTATTTGGCTGGAAGAGAGTAAGTTCAAAAGTTCATTTTTTTTCTGCACTAATGGTATTTCTTGGTTCTATGTTTAGTGCTGTGTGGATAGTAGTAGCTAATAGCTGGCAGCAAACTCCATCAGGTTATCATATTGTAGGTGAAGGATTGGATGCAAGAGCCGAAATAACTGATTTCTGGGCTATGGTTTTCAACCCCTCCAGTGTGGAAAGATTATTACATGTATGGATCGGCGCTTTTTTGGCCGGTGCTTTCTTAGTAATGAGTGTGAATGCTTATTACATTTTGAAAAACAAACATCTTGAAATTGCAAAACCTTC
>CAZTKV010000061.1:6479-15232 GCA_964614285.1 uncultured Chitinophaga sp.
TACGCAAGCTGGCAATGGAAACGGGGAAAATTGTTTAATAAAAAATGGCTGATGATAGTATTTGTGTGGGCGGTATTACTTCCACAGATTGCTAACCAGGCAGGATGGTTTGCTGCTGAAATGGGGAGACAGCCATGGGTTGTATATAATTTACTCCGGACTTCCGATGCTTTATCCAAAGCAGTAAAAGCGGAACAAGTGCTGGTTTCCCTTATCATGTTTATGTTAGTTTATCTCATACTATTTATTTTGTTCTTATACCTGATGAATAAAAAAATTAAACACGGACCTGTAATGCATAAAGCAGATAACGAAAATGATATAGAAACATCCAGTAAGAGAGAGAATCCATTAATGACAAAATAATTTTTATGTTCTTAGGAATTGACTATAACACCTGGTGGTTTCTCGTATTTGGCGGGGTCATTACCGGCTATGCGATTTTAGACGGGTTTGACTTAGGGGCAGGTGCTTTACATTTATTCCTTAAAAAAGAAACGAGCCGCCGTATCGCTTTAAATGCAATCGGTCCTGTTTGGGATGGTAATGAAGTATGGCTGGTGATTGCCGGTGGTGCATTGTTCGCTGGTTTTCCTGTAGCATATGCAGCTGTATTCTCCGCATTCTATTTACCAGCCTTTGTTTTTTTAATTGGATTGATATGGCGGGCTGTAGCCATTGAGTTCAGAAGTAAAGAGCCGGGTAAAATCTGGCGGCTGACCTGGGATCTGGTATATTCATTTGCCTGTATCATTGTTACACTTTCATTAGGATTAATGTTAGGCAATGTTGCCATGGGGGTACCATTGAATGAACAAAAAGAGTTTACCGGCAGTATTCTATCTTTTTTCAATCCCTTCTCCATGATGGTAGCTGTTACCACTTTAGCTTTATTTATGACACATGGAGCCATTTACCTTGCTATGAAAACCGAGAACCGGCTTTATACCAAACTAACGATACTGGCTAAAAACTTTAATGTTTTTTTCCTGGTAGCTTTTGGCCTAACAACACTCTATACTTTACTATATATCCCCCACCTCAGTGACCGAATAAAAAGCAACCCTCTATATTTTATTTTCCCTGCTATTATGCTTTTGGCAATTGCTAATATCCCACGGCAACTTAAGAAAGGTAATTATCGTTTTGCCTTTATCAGCTCTTCCATCACTATTGCTTCATTATTGATTGCAGTGGCAATTGAAGTATTTCCGAATTTGTTATATGCAAGTAATAATGCTGCTCATAGTATTACAATTCAGAATGCTGCCTCATCTCCAAAAACCATGAAAACACTCTTAATCATAGCCTTGATCGGAACACCCCTGGTGGGTGTTTATACCAGCTTTGTTTTCTGGACCTTTAAAGGAAAGGTAAAACTGGACGAAATGAGTTACTGACAGATTCCCGGTTTTTAATACTGTAACTATTGTCACCTCCATCTTCCTGTTACAAGCAGAAATTTGCTTTATAAAACCAGTAAGGTGGGTATCATAACAAGACTTAAAAGCGGATGGACCCTGTTAAAGTTCATCAGGGTTGGATTAGGTAGCTTAATTTTGTACTCCTCCATAGAATCAGGCCAAGTAAGTGGAATGATTGTCGGCGGTTTGTTTACAATATTCTCCCTTTTTACCGATGGAGTATGTTGTGGAGGAGGAGGATGTTATACACCAATCAAAAAAAATGATTCTTCAACTTCTGAAAATATTGATTATGAAGAGCTGGGTGCTAAATAATAAATTATTGATTGCAGGAATCGTTCTTGGTGCTATTGGAGGTTACCTTTACTGGCAACAGATCGGATGCAGCAGCGGCACCTGTGCCATTACCTCCAAATGGCATAACAGTACTGCATATGGCGCTTTGATGGGTGGATTACTGTTTAGTATGTTTAAAAAGGATAAAAATGCAGACAACAAGTAATAAAAGAGAAAGCTTTGGAGAAATCATTAATGGTGATACCCCTGTGCTGGTTGATTTTTTTGCAGAATGGTGCGGTCCCTGTAAATTGATGAAACCTGTGCTCGAAGAGCTTCATTCAAGAATGGGTAATAAGGTCAGGATACTGAAGATCGATATTGACAAAAGCCCCGCTGCGGCCAACGCCTTGCATATACAAAGTGTTCCTACACTGATGTTATTTCAAAAGGGGAAACCTGTTTGGCGTAAATCGGGTGTTTTGCAGGCAACACAATTACAGAAAATTATTGAACAACAAATAACCAGCAATTAAAAATGTCTGATACAAAAGCAAATCGTGGATACCTTGCTTCTTCCTTAGGCTGCCACTGCCCCCGCTGTCGTGAAGGAAGGCTCTTTAAAAATTCAATGACGATTAGTTTTAAAAAAAATACAGAGATGTATAAGGATTGTCCCGTATGCGGACAGCCTACTGAAATAGAAGTTGGTTTTTATTATGGTACAGGTTATGTTAGTTATGCTTTGACTGTTGCCATTAGTATAGCAAGCCTCATAGCATGGTGGGTATTGATCGGTTTTTCTACTGAAGACAGCCGTTTCTTTTATTGGATGGCCTCCAATGCTGTTCTGCTTATCCTGCTGCAACCCTGGATTATGCGACTCAGCCGCAGTCTTTGGATATCCTGGTTTGTAAAATATGATCCCGATTGGCGGAATAATAAGCCGGAAGATGTATCAGAAAGATTAAATACTGAACAGGCCAATAACTGGTAAGACAGGAATCCCTATTTTTGCAGCCCTTTGCAGAAAATGGAGACTTGTCCGAGTGGTTGAAGGAGCACGCCTGGAAAGTGTGTATACCTCTAAAGGGTATCGAGGGTTCGAATCCCTCAGTCTCCGCTGATTGGATCCCTCATAACGAGGGATTTTTTAGTTTTTGAGACGAAATAATTTCTCTGCGTTTTTAGTGGTAATCACCGCTACTTCCTGTACCGAACAATTCTTTATATCTGCCAATTTATTTACCACATATTTCAGGTAGGAAGGTTCATTTCTTTTACCCCGGAAAGGAACTGGTGCCAGGTAGGGTGCGTCTGTTTCTAAGAGCACATCCTCCAACCCAACCGACTCAATGACTTTATCAAGACCGGCATTTTTAAATGTTACAACTCCTCCTATACCTAAATAAAATCCAAGGTCAATAACCTGCCTAGCCTGTTCCACATTGCCTGAAAAGCAATGAAAAACACCTCTTAATTTCCCCTTTTGATGCTGAGCTACTACTTTAATACATTCATCGGTAGAATTGCGGGAATGAATCACAATGGGCAAATCGAAATGCAAAGCCCATTCTATTTGTGTATGAAAAGCTTCATATTGCTGCTGAGTAAAGGTCTTATCCCAATAAAAATCCAGGCCTATTTCCCCTATCGCTACAAAGGCCCTTTTATCCAGGTAATCCCTGACTGTTTTGACCTCTTCTCTGAAATTGTCTTTTACTGAGCAAGGATGCAGTCCCATCATACTAAAATATCTTTCCGGGTTTTGCGTCTCAAGCTGTATCATTGACAAGTGGGTGGAAGAATCGATGGCAGGCATCAAAATCTTATTAACTCCTTCTTTTTCAGCTCTTTCAAGCACTTGGGTGATATCCTTTTCAAATTCAGGAAGATAAATATGTGAGTGGGTGTCAATTAATATCATTTAATAGGCTTCAAGCCAGCAAAACTCAGTAAAAAACTTTAAGAAACCTTTAAACTTAAATCAATAAAACCTATCCTATCATCGTTAAATTAAAACTCCCTAAAACTATAAGTTTATGAAAATCAGGTTTATTCCGGCAGTGTTGCTTTCTTCTATGCTTTTATTCAGCATGTTGATAATCAGCTCATGCCAAAAAGAAAACAGTCAAAATGGAACCGAAGAAGAGCAGGAAATTGCCGCTTCAAGAGCTTCCAGCGAGTCAGAATCCGAAGCAGAGATCGTTTTTAACGGCATTTTCGACGATGCAATGGGCGTCAATGAAGAAGTTGGAGTTGGCGGCACCGGTGTTTTCGGCCGTCTAAATGTTTGTCCAACTGTAACAGTGACCCGTCTAAACCCTCCTGACCTGTTTCCTGTAAAGATCGTAATGGATTTTGGGGCAAATGGCTGTGTAGGCCAGGATGGTCACTTTAGAAAAGGAAAGGTAATCACTATTTATACAAACCGCCTGCTGGTGCCCGGAGCTATTGCCACTACTACATTTGATGGTTTCTACTTCGACAGCACCAAAGTGGAAGGAACACATAAGATAACCAATACAAGCGCCAGCAATACTACCCGCCAGTTTACCGTAGTTATTACCAATGCAAAGCTTACCAAACCGAACGGGAACTTCATAGAATGGAATAGTGAAAAAGTGATTACCCAGATGGAAGGACTTAATACTCCAATCCCGTTGGATGATATCTTTAAGATCGAAGGTGGCTCCCGGGGTGTAGTAAAAAGAGGACCCTTACTTGTTGGCTGGCAGTCTACTATACTGGAACCACTGGTAAAAAGATTCAACTGCCGCTGGATTGTCAGGGGAGTGGTAAGAACAGTTCGTCTTAACGCCACCACAAATACACCATGGGTTGCTTTACTGAATTTTGGTAACGGAACATGTGACAACCTGGCTGTGGTAACAATAAACGGAGTTTCTTACCAAATTACTTTGCCGTAATTAAAAAATTATTATACCTTTAAACCAGTTTTCATAGGGTACGGATTAAAAACGGGCCAGGGTTTCTACCCAGGCCCTAACTTTTTTAGGGGGTAAAGTATCCTTGTTATCAGGAAATTGACGAAAAAGTAAAGCCCAACTGTCCAAAATGCTCTAAAATCCGGGGTAAAGCATAGCTCAATTTCTCCCAGGCCTTTTCACTGTCATGAAAAACAACAACCGAACCGGCGTTAGTTTTTTCAATTACATTTCTGAGACATCTTTCCGGCGTGGTTGATTCATCAAAATCGCCGCTCAATACATCCCACATTACAATTTTTGCCTGCTCATTGTTCATTGCCCTTTTTATATTTTTTGCCTGCAAAGAGCGGATTCTTCCGTATGGCGGGCGGAAAAGATCTGAGTTTATGTATTGCGATGCTTCCTCTACATCTGAGAGATAGATATCATTTGCCGTTTGCCACCCGTTCAGGTGATTTTGTGTGTGGTTACCTGTATGATGCCCCTCATTTAATATCTGTTGATAGATTCCGGGATAAGCGATCACATTCTTCCCGATACAGAAAAAAGTTGCTTTTGCATTGTACTTCTTCAATTCATTCAATACAAAAATGGTTGCCTTCGGATGAGGCCCATCATCAAAGCTGAGATAAATAATTTTTTCCTTTGTGTCAATATCCCAAATTCGGTCCGGGTAAAGACGCTTCAGCCACCAGGGAGTTTTGACAAAATAGTTTCTCATTTATACAAAGATAGCTGACCTGTTAAAATCATTTTCATCGCAGTAACCAGCGGTCTATCTTTGCAGCCTATGAGTACAAGAGTAAGGGTTCGTTTTGCCCCCAGCCCAACAGGAGGTTTGCACCTGGGCGGGGTAAGAACAGTTTTATATAACTATTTATTTGCCAAAAAACATGGAGGAGATTTCCTTGTCCGGATTGAAGACACTGACCAAAACCGGTATGTGCCCGGCGCTGAAGAATATATTTTTGATACTCTGAAATGGTGCGGACTGGAACCCGATGAAAGCGTACAACATGGTGGTGCATATGGCCCTTACAGGCAAAGTGAAAGAAAGGAAAGTTATCGTCAATACGCTGAGCAATTGGTAAAAGATGGCTACGCCTATTATGCATTTGATACACCGGAAGAACTGGAAAAAATGCGTAAGGATTTAAAAACAGAACAAAATCCTTCCCCTCAATACGACCATAGTATCCGTATGAAAATGAGGAACTCTCTAGCCCTTTCAGCGAATGACACAAAAAGATTACTGGATGGAGGGACAAAACATGTCATCCGCATCAGAATACCCGAACATGAAACTGTTTCTTTTACCGATATGATCCGCGGGGAAGTAAGTTTTGATACTTCAACAGTTGATGATAAAGTCTTATTAAAGGCTGATGGTATGCCCACTTACCACCTGGCAGTGGTAGTGGATGACTACCTGATGAAGATATCTCATGCTTTCCGAGGTGAGGAATGGCTGCCATCGGCCCCGGTTCATATTCTTTTATGGAAGTATTTGTTCGGATTGGAAAATATGCCCCAATGGGCACACTTCCCTTTGATACTAGGACCCAATGGTAAGCTGAGTAAAAGAGATGGTGCTAAATATGGCTTTCCTGTTTTTGCTATGAACTGGACCGATCCCAAAACCGGTGAACTGACAGAAGGATTTAAGGAAAAAGGATTTTTACCGGAAGCATTCATCAACCTGCTGGCATTACTTGGTTGGAATGACGGGACTGAACAGGAAATCTTTACCAAAGAAGAACTGACAGAAAAATTCTCGATGGAAAGAGTGCATAGTGCCGGTGCAAAATTTGATTATGAAAAAGCGAAGTGGTTCAATCATGAATGGATCAAAAGGTTTGAAGTTTCAAGTTTGAGGTTTGAAGTTGGTAGACTGCTGAAAGAGAATGGGTTTGTTATTTCGGATGAGGCCCGGCTGGATAAAGTGATTGCGCTGGTGAAGGACAGGTGCACACTGATCACTGATTTTGTACAGCAATCTTCGTTCTTCTTTAAAACACCTGAAGTACTGGATATTGATGCAGTAAAGCCCAAATGGAATGAAGCCAAACAGTTATTTTTTGCAGAATTGATCCGTAATTATGAACTATCAGCCAGTTGGAATGCTCATACACTGGAAAACAATTTTAAAGAAATAGCAGCTGTCAATGACCAGAAACCGGGTGAACTGATGCTCCCCTTTCGCATTATGCTGGTGGGTGGAAAATTCGGTCCGGGGGTGTTTGATGTTGCTGAGCTGCTTGGTAAGGATGAAACCATCCGACGTATTCACAGGGCATTAGCTATTTTTTGATCTCACCCCTGCAAAAGAGTAATGGTTATCCTTTTGTATCTTTTCGGTCAGAATGAAAAGAGAACAACCCTACTGGCCTCTTATTCTCATACTTGCATTCTTAAAATTCGTCCTGCCGCTTTTGCTGCAGCACCCGGTGTATGAATTACAGCGGGATGAATACCTGTACTATCAGCAGGGGCAACATTTTGACTTTGGCTACCTTGAAAATCCTCCTCTTCTTTCTTACCTGGGCATGATCTCATCCTGGTTCGGCGGTGGTGAGGCATGGATAAAATTCTGGCCCTGTTTATTCGGCGCCGCTACCCTGGTAGTCACTTGTTTAATTACTGCAGAATTAGGAGGAAAACTGTTTTCACAATTCCTTGCAGCTTTAAGCATTATTACCGGCGCTTACCTACGGGTTCATTATTTATTTCAACCTAACATACTTGATATTTTCTTCTGGACCCTGGCTATTTATTTTTTGATACGCTATATCAACAGCAGAAACGAAAATTATATTATATGGATGGCCTCAAGCCTTGCTTTAGGATGGTGGAGTAAATATTCAGTCTTTTTCATAGCGGTCGCTATTATTGCCGGTTTGCTGCTATCTCCGTACAGAAATATTTTTCTAAGAAAAAAGGCATGGTTCGCAGCCGGGCTGGCTTTGCTCTTAATAGCACCCAATCTTTTATGGCAATATTCCCATAACTGGCCAGTGATCCATCATATGGAAGAATTACAGGCCACCCAATTAAAATATATCAACCGTTCTGATTTCCTGAAAGAACAACTATTACTGTTATTAACGGTGGTTTTTGTATGGATAACAGGCCTTACTTCCTTATTACGAAATTCCCAATACCGTATCATCGCTATTATATATGTCACTGTCATTGCATTACTCATGTTTGGCAGCGGCAAGGGTTATTATGCATTAGGTGCTTATCCTATGTTACTGGCTGGCGGAGCTGCAGCAATCGAAAAATGGTCGGAGGGGAAAAAATGGCTGAGGTATACTATTACCGTTGTTATCATTGGACTCACCATACCGTTTATTCCTTTACTCTTGCCTGTTTGGAAACCCGAAAAATTAGCTGCCTTTTACCAGGAATATGGAATTGACAAAACAGGTTTGCTGAAATGGGAAGATCAGAAAGAGCATCCGTTACCGCAAGATTTTGCTGATATGCTGGGATGGAAAGAATTGGCTATGAAGACCAAAACAGTTTTTAATTCGGAATTATCAAACGCAATAAAAGACAGTACCATAATTTATTGCCGCAATTATGGACAAGCAGGAGCATTGAAATTTTATTGCCGGTCTGTTCGTTTGAAAGAAAAAGTAATATCGGATAATGGTTCTTTCCTGTTATGGATACCAGATTCATTTCAATTCAGGCACATATTATTCATTGGCAGTAAAATACCCGATAAAGATGATGAAGTGTTTCAGCATTTCAAAAGCTACACCATCATGGATTCCGTTACCAATCCCTTATCAAGACAATATGGCAATAAAATAATTCTCTTTGAGAATGCAGACGACCAGGCAAATAAATTAGCCCTGGATGGATTAAAGCAAAAGAAACAAAATTTCAACCGCTGAGATCAGCCTTGTGCCTGTATAAGTTCCATAGTTGAAATGAACTCTTTTGCACCAAGTTTCTCAATCATTTCTCTGTCTTCAGTGGCTAACCTGAACAATCCAGTCGTATTACCTGCCACATGTTCCTTTGTCCGGATGCCGGGAATGATAACCGACACTTCCGGGTAGCTCAGCACATAACTTAAAGCCAGTTGTGT
>CAZTKV010000062.1:0-9507 GCA_964614285.1 uncultured Chitinophaga sp.
TGATAGAATTCCCAGGATTAAAATAATCCACTTTGGCAAGCACAGTACAGGGAATGTCTTTGGTTATATTATTGAGCCTGATCAGCGGAGTATTGCCGATCGTTTCCAGTATGTTGTTTTTAATATCCATCGATGGTTTTTTTCTGTGGCAAAGGTAAGTTTTTGCCGGCCGACTATTAACAGTTGTTAGTTAAAACATAAAAAACCCCTCCCGTTACCAGGAGGGGCTACCGGACTCAATGATATTGCATCATCAAGCTTCTTTTCTGAATTGTTTTCTTTTATTATTAAAGTAGCTATCAAGTAAAACCAGGCCTAATACTACATTGACCATCATAAAGGCATTGACCCAGGTATTATTGAAAAATTTACTGATGTCAAACTTGCTGAGTTTTTCTGTAAATGAACTGCTTTCACCTGTACTCCAGTCCATCTGGCTAAAGCCATAAACAAGAATGGCCAGCAGCATTGTCACAAAGAAAATACCAATACCCCAGATGATCTTTTTATTGATATATGATTTGGTGGCAGGTGCTATATGCAGTTTTGCAATTCCTTCCATCACATTTTTAGTGAACCTCATCGAAGGTTCTTCCAGGTCAGAGGAGGCAAGCATTTCATTTATTTGTAACAGTTCACTGTACTTTGCCTTCCATTCAGCGTCTGTTTGCAGCAGCTTTTCAATGACTGTTTTTTCTTCAGCAGAAGAAATTCCGTCAATAAAATCCCACAATCGTTCCTCGATACTGTGTTCCTTATTCATACAAATCAATTTAAATCTTTTACTTCATGTGCAAAATGCGTTTCCATTTTTTCTTTCAGCCGGGTTCTTGCCCGGTGCAGTCTTACCTTGGCCGTATTTACTTCCAGTCCCAATATTTGTGCGATCTCATCCAATGACTGTTCATTTTTATAAAAAAGAGTGATAATCTCGGCATCATCCGGATTCAACATACTAATGGCGTTGCCAACCATGGTTTGCCTTGATTTTTGTTCCACTAAATCCGCTCTGAAACCAGAATCACGGCTGTCGGCTACTTCAAAAACCCCTTCATTGTCCAGCGAATGGATCTCCAGTTTCTTTTTCCGCAGAAAGCTGATACAGGTATTGTTGACAATAGTGTACAGCCAGGTGCTGAATTTCGAAGCGCCACGGAAGTCAGCCAGGTATTTATAAGCTTTAATAAATACATCCTGGGCCACTTCTTCTGCATCCTCCCTGTTTTTTATCATTCGCAGGGTTAAAGTGAAAACGTAGTTTTGGTAGCGGGTAACCAACCCGGCATAAGCCTGTTGGTCGCCACTTAGCACTTTGCTAATGAGGTCATTATCATTCAGTCCGGTAGACATCTGTAAATAAGACTACAGGATAACTCTTGAGGTTACAATACAAAGTACGATTATTTGCCCCTAACCTGGTATTAAAAAGATAGTTCTGATAAATACTGTAACCTGTTTCTTCCGGGTGTAGTCATAGTTTCAGTAAGCCGGTTTGGATGCCCTTCGCTGAAACTCCGGTCTTACAAGAAAAAGTTCTTAGAGGCTGTAACCAGGTTGAAATGGTGGTAGTCATATTAAGAACAATTAAACAACAACTTACTAATTAAAATAAAAACTACAATTATGGACGCAGGAGAAGCTCTAATACCGATTACAATGTTTGCAGGCGGATTCGCCATGATCTTTGGTATTTATTACCTGAAAACCCGCCAGAACCTGGCAATGATCGAAAAAAATATGAATCCCAAGGAGTTTGCCAACCGACCGGCTCCTTATAAGAACCTGAAATGGGCCTTGTTGCTGATTGGTGCCGGTGTTGGGTTGTTCCTTGCCTATTTAATGGATAATTATATGTTGCCGGTCGAATATAATAAGTTTGGTAATCGTCAGGATGATCGCAATGTACCCATCTATTTTGCACTTATTGCCATCGGAGGCGGGCTTGGTTTGTTTGGCTCTTACAAAACGGAAAAAAAGTGGTGGGACGAGAATAAGGACAAACAATAAAAAACATTACACACCATATTCTGAGCGACAGCGAGAGCTGTTGCTTTTTATTTTGCTATTGTCTCTAAAGCCTTTTTCACCATGGCATCATTGCTGTTCAGCACCTGGTAGAAACCGGCGTTTCTCCACTTGTAACGGGCCAGTAAAGCTTTAAGGCGCTGTTGTATCAGTTCTTTTTCTTTACCTCCAACAGATTTGAAGTTAGCAGAATCATTGGCTGTAAATTTTACTAACTCATTCCACATATTCTCTGTGTTATTGAAGCCAGCAATAAAATCGGTGGTCGCATTGTATTTGTCAACCTGCAGTTTATTCTGTAAGTAATAATTGTAGACAAAATTGTTGATATTGGCCGCAAAGGTGAGCCGGTTTGCTTTTTGTTGTGACACACTGGTATCTATTGGTATAAATATGGAAGGTGTAATCCCTCCGCCTCCGTAAAGGGTATCACTGCAGGAGGTCATGAACCTTTTCCCATTGAATAATTTAATAGAATCAGCAGATACCAGTTCCCCGCTGCTGAATCGCTCCCATAATTCATCCATATAAACTTTTTTGCCCTTTTCATACGAACGCTGAATGCTTCTGCCGAGAGGAGTATAATACCGTGCGACAGTTAGCCGCATTGCAGATCCGTCTCTCAACTGGTATTGTTCCTGCACCAGTCCTTTCCCGAAAGTACGGCGGCCAATAATAGTTGCCCGGCACCAGTCCTGTAAAGCCCCGGCCAGTACTTCGCTGGCACTGGCTGATAATTCATCTACCAGCAGTACCAGTTTTCCTTTTTCAAATAACCCCGGTCTTTTACAACGGTATTCTCTTTTTTTACTGTTCACACCTTCCGTATATACAATCAGTTTATCACCATCGAGGAATTCATCGGCCATTTCAACTGCTTCATTCATAAAACCACCGCCATTTCCCCGCAGGTCAAAAACCAGGTTTTGCAAACCCTGCTGCTGCAGTTTTTCCATTGCCTGCATGAACTCTTCATAGCTTGTTTCTGTAAACTTTGTGAGTTTGATGTAGCCGGTAGTCTTATCTATCATATAAGAAGCATCAACAGATGGTACCGGTATTTTGCCTCTTGTAACCGTAAATGTTTGCTGTTTGCCTTCTCTTATTACCTGTAAAATAGCTTTCGAGCCTTTCGGCCCCCTGATAAGTGCTTTGATCCCGTTGATGGTGAAACCTTTCCGGGTAAGGGATGAATCATTCACTTTAATGATCTTATCCCCGATAACTAAGCCAGCTTTATCACTCGGGCCATCAGGAAAAACGTATACGATATTTACTGTGTCACTAAAAATGTTGAATTCAACCCCAATGCCATCAAAATTGCCGGCAAGATCTTCATTGGCTTCCTGTAATTCTACAGGAGGTAAGTAAACAGAGTGGGGATCCAGTTCATTCATCATTTCCTGGATAGCACTGCCTTCAAGAGAATCAATTTGTACAGAATCAACATATCTCATTTTTATCAGGTCAAGTGCTTCCTGCAGGGTACTGCGGCTATTTTTAGAAAAGAGACCTCTGCCTGATCCTGACCGGTCGTTTAATTTGAAACCAAGGAACATTCCGGCAATTAAAACAAGAGAGAAAATAAGCGGAAGCCAAACTTGCAATTTTTTATTTCCCATCGTAAACCTTTATTCAGTAATTTGACGCAAAATACTGGATTTGAACGTAACAGCAGTTGCTGCCCGTCCAATTCAACAAATCTTTATATGCCGGTTGTAAAATTGATCGCAGACAGTGGCGCCACGAAAGCTGAATGGTGTTTGTTGCAGAATGGCAGAAAAAGAACACTGTTTACTCAAGGCATCAGTCCTTATTTTCTTACAACAGCACAAATAACAGAGATACTGCAAAAAGAGTTGCTGCCTAAGCTGAAAAAAACTGTTGTCGGGGAGATTTATTATTATGGAACCGGTTGTGCCAACCCGGTCAATGCAAAGTCAGTTAAGAAGGCGATCAGCAATGTTTTTAAAAAGACAAAGATTGAAGTAACTCATGACCTGATGGGAGCTGCCAGGGCATTGTGTGGCAGAAAGAAAGGAATTGCCTGTATTTTAGGAACAGGTTCCAATTCCTGTTATTTTGATGGAAAAAAGATAGTGAAGAATAGTCCCGGACTTGGTTATGTGCTGGGTGATGAAGGCAGTGGCGCTTACCTTGGTAAAAAAGTGATACAATATTATCTCTATGGCACATTTGATGAAGAGTTGCGGGGGCGATTTGATCTTACCTACACAACCAATAAAGCAGAGATACTGGAAAATGTTTACAAGAAACCATTGCCCAATCGCTACCTGGCAGGATTTGCAAAATTTCTGGCTGATAACAGGGGGCATTATATGATCGAGAATATAATTGAGGATGGATTAAATGACTTTTTCTTTAATCATTTATGCAAATACAGGGAAACATGGACGATGCCTGTTCATTTCGCCGGCAGTGTTGCATTTGGTTTTAAGGATGTGTTACAGCAACTTTGCAACAGCTATGAATTTGAGTTGGGCAGGGTGATGAAGAATCCGATGGAAGGGTTAATAGAATATCACAGTTAAAGAACGGATCTATGGCATTTCAAAAAATTACTGAGCAGTCCAGCAATTACCGCCACCTGGAAAAAATGACAGTGGGTGAGTTGCTTACCAATATTAATAAAGAAGATCAAACAGTACCCGGAGCAGTGGAGAAGGCCATTCCCCAGATAGAAAAACTGGCGGAATTGGCGGCGGATAAAATGCTGATGGGAGGCAGGATGTTTTACATAGGTGCTGGCACCAGTGGCAGGTTAGGTATTGTAGATGCCAGTGAATGTCCGCCTACTTATGGTGTTCCTTATGGATTAGTGATTGGTATCATTGCAGGAGGAGAAAAAGCTATTACTACAGCTGTAGAATTTGCTGAAGACGACAGGGAGCAAGGATGGAAAGACCTGCTAGAACATAAAGTGTCAGATAAAGATGTGGTGATTGGTATTGCAGCCAGCGGCACCACCCCCTATGTAATTGGCGCCCTGGAAGAATGCAGGAAAAGAGGAATTATTACCGGCAGCATTTCCTGTAACCCTGATTCACCGGTTAGTGCGGCGGCAGATTTCCCTATTGAAGTAGTGGTAGGACCAGAATTTGTAACCGGAAGTACCAGGATGAAGAGCGGCACAGCGCAAAAACTGGTGCTGAACATGATCTCTACTACGGTAATGATACATCTTGGAAGGGTGGAGGACAATAAGATGGTGAATATGCAACTAACGAACGATAAGTTGGTTGACAGAGGTACCAAAATGCTGATGGAAAGAGTGAAGATCACTGACTATGAAACAGCGAGAGATTTGTTGCTGAAACATGGTAGCGTAAAGAAAGCTGCAGATTCCTTTGCCCGATAATTTTATTTTTCGTCTTTGCAACGTATATTGTGCTCTCTATATTTTACAAGTGATTATTATTCCTGGTCATATCGTTTCTTCCCCGGTGGTGAACTTCACTACAACCACTATTATTACAACAACCCGTTAAGGGTTGTACTTTTTCATATCAACACATGGGCATTTGCTGTAAGGAGACGGGAGTTACTTACATACTTATATCACTTCATCATTCAAAATTCAGGTCATGCAGGTTTTAAAATTCGGCGGCACATCAGTTGCTAATGCAGAAAACATAAATAAAGTTATTTCGATTGTCAGTGAGGCATCAAAAAAAGGAAAAACGATTGTGGTGGTTTCGGCCCTGGGAGGTGTTACAGATCTGTTACTGGGTGCGGCAACATGGGCTGCAGAAGGTAATGAATTATATAAAGAAAAATTGGCGGTCATTGAGCAAAGACATCTTGAGGCAGTCAAAAACCTGATTCCGGTAGCGCAACAAAGCCAGTTGTTAAGCCTGGTTAAAAAAGCATGCAATGAGATTGAAGATATCTGTAACGGTATCTTTCTTTTGAGGGAACTGACACCAAGATCAAAAGACAGGATCGGCAGCTATGGCGAATGGCTATCATCACAGATCATTACAGCAAAATTTAAAGCTAATGGATTGGATGCTGCCTGGAAAGATGCAAGAGAACTTATCCTTACAAACTCATCTTTCACTGTTGCCGAAGTTGATTTTAGTATAACAAATTCGAGAATAAAGGATTTCTTTTCCAATCAAACAGTGTTGATCAGTATCCTGCCCGGATTTATCGCTATGGACAAAGATGGCGTTACTACTACATTAGGAAGGGGTGGTTCAGATTTTACTGCAGCTATTATTGCATCAGCCGTTAATGCGTCTGTATTGGAAATATGGACAGATGTAAGTGGAATGATGACAGCCGATCCAAGACTTACTACCAATGCCCGTATCATACCACATATCTCATACCAGGAAGCAATGGAATTATCGCATTTCGGGGCCAAGGTTATCTATCCACCCACTATTCAGCCGGTAATGGGGAAAGGCATCCCGGTCTGGATTAAAAATACTTTTGCTCCCGCAGATCAGGGAACATTGATAGAATCTGCTTCTAAAAGAGATGGGGATATTGTAAGAGGTATTTCAAGTATCAATAGTATAGTATTGATCAGTTTGGAAGGAAGTGGTATGATTGGCATACCGGGTTTCTCGAAAAGATTATTTGAAGCACTCAGCAGTGAAAAAATTAATGTTATACTGATTACGCAAAGCTCATCTGAACATTCAATCTGTGTGGGTATTGATGCTGCATCTGCAGGTAAAGCAAAACTGGCTGTTGATGCAGCGTTTGCCAATGAGATTGCCCTGGAAAAAGTAGAGCCGCTGCATATTGAAATGGATCTTTCTATTGTTGCACTGGTGGGAGAGAATATGAAGAGCCATCCCGGTATCAGTGGCCGTATGTTTAGTGCTATGGGCCGGAACGGGGTAAATATAAGAGCTATTGCACAAGGCTCTTCTGAAAAAAATATATCTGCTGTAATAGCAACCAAAGATGTCAGGAAGGCTATCAATGTACTTCACGAAGAGTTTTTTGAAACTACTTATAAGCAGGTGAACCTGTTTATTACCGGAACAGGAAATGTCGGTACAAAATTGCTTGGCCAGTTGCAGCAACAACTAGCATTCCTGCAACAACAGTTGAATTTACAGGTAAATGTTGCGGGACTGAGCAACAGTCGAAAGATGCTGATTAATGAAGATGGAATTAGCCTGGGCAACTGGAAAGAAAAACTGAGTACAGGCGATACGGCTGACCTGCAAGAATTTGTAAATGAAATTATCGGCCGTAACCTTCGTAATTCCATTTTTGTCGATATTACTGCCAGTGATAAAGTAGCTGCTGTGTATGACCAGTTGCTGCAAAAAAGTGTATCGGTTGTGGCCTGCAACAAAGTGGCTGCTTCATCAGCATATGATAGTTACAAAAAGCTGAAAGACCTGGCAAGAGAATTTAACTGCCAGTTCCTGTTTGAGACAAATGTGGGTGCGGGGTTACCAATTATTGCTACGTTAAATGACCTGATAAGCAGCGGGGATAATATTCACAGGATGCAGGCTGTATTAAGCGGAACATTGAACTTTGTCTTTAATAACTATGATGGTACAAGAAAGTTTGCTGAGGTGGTCAGGCAGGCACAGGATGAAGGATATACAGAACCTGACCCAAGGCTTGACCTGAGTGGTACCGATGTGATGCGGAAGATCATGATTCTGGCACGGGAAGCAGGGCAAAAAATAGAAATGGATGATATATCAAATAATTCCTTTATGCCTGAAGAATGTATGAAAGGCTCTGTCGAAGATTTTTACAAAGAGATGGAGAAGTACGAAAGTCATTTTCAAGGCTTGTTAAAGACAGCCAATGATAAGGGATGTAAATTGAAATTTGTAGCATCTTTTGAAAATGGCAAGGCATCAGTTGGGTTACAAAATATCGACCCGAAACATGACCTGTATCATTTATATGGCAAGGACAATGTTGTACTTTTTTACACCGACAGATATAAAGAACAGCCGATGGTGGTCAAAGGTGCAGGCGCAGGAGCTGAAGTTACGGCCAGCGGCGTATTTGCAGATATCATAAGGGCAAGCAAAAAATAAAATGAAAAAGGTAAAAATCAAATCACCCGGTACTGTAGCAAACCTTGTTTGTGGCTTTGATATACTTGGACTTGCCCTGAATGAGCCATCAGATATAATGGAAGTATCCCTGCTGGATGAACCGAAAGTAATTATTCATAGCAGGGATAATTACAATCTGCCAACAGAAGCAGAAAAAAATGTGGCTGGTGTAGTATTATTATCTGTAATGGAAAAAGTGGGAAAGCATATTGGGTTTGAAATAACCATTGAGAAGCATATCAAACCAGGTAGCGGTATTGGCTCCAGTGCTGCCAGTGCAGCAGGAGCAGCGGTAGCAGCCAATCATTTACTGGGCAATATTTTTTCCGTCGATGAAGTAGTACAGTTTGCGATGAATGGTGAGAAACTAGCGTCAGGCGTTAAACATGCTGATAATATCGCTCCCTGTATTTTGGGTGGCGTCAGTTTGATCCGGGCTATTCATCCATTGGATATAATTTCTATTCCGTCCCCGGATTTATTTGTTACGGTGGTACATCCGCAAATAGAGGTAAGGACTTCAGATGC
The DNA here is from genome assembly GCA_964614285.1 of uncultured Chitinophaga sp. GTDB lineage: Bacteria > Bacteroidota > Bacteroidia > Chitinophagales > Chitinophagaceae > JJ008. The sequence goes on from CAZTKV010000062.1 coordinate 8,625, forward strand.
CAGGCAAATCCTGAAACAACAGGTATTGCTGAAGGATGCCATCCGGCAATGGGGCAATATAGCAGGATTGGTGGCAGGTTTTATGAAAAGTGATTATAACCTGATAGGCCGTTCGCTGGAAGATGTAATTATTGAACCTGTCCGGAGCATTCTTATTCCCGGCTTTGATGAAGTGAAAAGGAAATGTAAAGAAGCCGGGGCATTAGGAGGCGGCATATCAGGTTCAGGACCTTCTGTTTTTATGCTGAGCAAAGATGAATCAACAGCAAAAGATGTCGAACTGGTAATGAAAGAGGTCTATAACCGGATAGGCATTGAATACAACACTTATGTAACCACAATAAATAAAAAAGGCGTTGAAATACTATAGCACTAACAGGCAATCATCATTAGTTTCATTTAAAGAGGCGACTATTAAAGGTCAGGCGCCGGATAAAGGATTATATTTCCCTGAAATAATTCATCTTCTTGATAAAGAGTTTATAAGCAATATTGATCAATATTCCAATGAAGAAATAGCTTATAAAGTCATCAGCCCCTATGTAGGCAGTGAATTACCGGAAGAAAAGTTGCGGCAGATTGTAAGGGAAACCGTGAATTTCCCTATTCCGTTGGTAAAGGTGACTGACACTATTTCATCACTCGAATTATTTCACGGGCCTACATTAGCATTCAAGGATATTGGAGCTAGGTTTATGAGCCGTTGTCTCGGGTATTTTGTGCAGGGTGATTCAAGAAAGGTTACTGTACTCGTAGCTACGTCTGGTGACACAGGCGGAGCTGTAGCCAATGGTTTTTATGATGTGGAAGGAGTGGACGTTGTGATTCTGTATCCTTCAGGCAAAGTAAGTGCCGTGCAGGAAAAACAACTGACTGCTTTAGG
>CAZTKV010000062.1:9607-13549 GCA_964614285.1 uncultured Chitinophaga sp.
TTACCCGTAAAACATTTTATTGCGGCCTGTAATGTGAATGATATTTTGAGTGATTATTTGCAAACACAGGAGTTAAAACCTAAACAGGCTATAGCCACACTCAGCAATGCGATGGATGTGGGTAATCCCAGCAATTTTGTACGTATTCTCGAAATTTTTAATTACCAGTTCCCGGAACTAAAAAATAAATTGTCGTCATATTCTATCAATGATGATGAAACAATAGCTACTATCAAAGAAGTTTATGATAAACACAATTACCTATTAGACCCGCATGGGGCGGTAGGATACCTGGCTTTGAAGCGTTACCTGGCTGATCATCCCGGTGAAAATGGGATTTTCCTCGAAACGGCACATCCGGTTAAGTTTCCGGGGGCAGTAGAAAAGATAACAGGAAAGGTAATTGAGGCTCCCGATTCAGTACAGGCTATTATGCGAAGTGAGAAAAAGAGTACACTAATAGAAGCAGAATACGAAGCGCTGAAAGATTTTTTACTGGCCTGATCATTTTTCCCTTTATTCTCCTGTCTTATCTTTGCAGAGAAGATTTCTTGATATATGCAGGATATTGAACCTTTTTATAACTGGCGGCATATTTATATCAGTGAGGAAGACCAGCGATCACCTTTCTTTGGCCGGACCTATTCTGAGTTTGAATTCTCCCAAACTGTTTACAACTATTATATTCATCCGCAATGGGATGATTTTGGCAGCCGCACACTTTACCTGAAGATATTGCTGGCAGACTACGATGAAAAATATGCAGTAATAGAACTTATAGGAGAGTGGAATGATGCGATTGAAAACGACATAATGGAACTGAAAAGGGAAGTATTGGAGAAATTCATGTATGAAGGGATATATAAGTTCATTCTGATAGGTGAGAATGTGCTGAACTATCATAGCGATGGTAAAGATTATTACGAAGAATTGTATGAGGAAGTGACTGACGAAAATGGATGGGTAGTTTGTTTAAACATGCCTGAACAAACCCAGTATGACTTTAAACATGCCCACCTGAACAGGTTCATTGAGTTAATGGAATTGGACAATTGGAGAACCTACAAGCCTTTTCATTTGTTTAAGAAAATCGATAACGAGCTGTTGGCAAGGCTTACTAATTAATACGCAGGTCTCAGCTCTGATTATTGTCATTTAAATCTTTTGTCAGTTTTTGGTCATTGGGTAGTATTTTTGCCGAAATTGATTATCCCTACTAAGAATATTGCTTATGAAATGGTCTGAAATGTTCACTTCCTCGGTTGGTAAAAAGTGGGTAATGGCGCTGACGGGTTTGTTTCTGATAATTTTCCTTATTGTTCATGCCGGTATCAATGCCTGTATATGGGCCAATGATGGCGGGGTAATGTTTAACAAAGCAGCTCATTTTATGGGCAGCACTGTTGTTATTCGTATCGCTGAGATTGGATTATTTCTCGGTATTTTTTTGCATATCATACAAGGCTACATGCTGGAAATGCAGAACCGCAGTAAGAGAAAAATGGGTTATGCCGTACCAATGGGAAATAAAGGAAGCAAATGGTATAGCCGTAGTATGGCTTTGCTGGGAACTATCCTGCTGATGTTTTTCATTCTGCATTGGTGGCATTTTTGGGTGCCTGCCCGTTTTATCGGACATGAAGAGCTGACTGAAATAGATATAAACGGAGTGCATATGCACAATATGTATAACCTGATGCAATACACTTTCCAGCAAGGATGGGTTGTTATTGTGTATGTACTTGCCTGTATTTCTTTATGCTGGCACCTGATACATGGCTTTCAAAGTGCTTTCAGGACAGTAGGCGTAAGCAATTCGAAGTACCTGGCTACAATAACTAATGTGGGTATCGGTTATGCGATCATCATTTCACTGGCTTTTGCGATGATGCCGGTAAGTATGTATTTAGGGTGGGTGTAGTGCTGAGGAACAAAACAAAAAAATTGGCAAATTATCTCATTATCAAATTATCGAATTGATATGTTAGATTCAAAAATTCCGTCCGGGCCTTTAGAACAGAAATGGACAGACTATAAAGGACATGTGAAACTGGTGAACCCGGCGAACAAGCGCAAACTTGAAGTGATTGTGGTAGGCACTGGTCTTGCCGGAGCTTCAGCGGCTGCTTCACTGGGGGAGTTAGGTTATAAAGTAAAAGCATTTTGCTTCCAGGATTCTCCAAGAAGAGCTCACTCTATTGCTGCACAGGGGGGTATCAATGCTGCCAAGAACTACCAGAATGATGGGGATTCTATCTTCCGTTTGTTTTACGATACCGTAAAAGGAGGTGATTACCGTGCACGAGAAGCGAATGTGCATCGGTTAGCAGAAGTTAGTGTGAATATTATTGACCAGTGTGTGGCACAGGGTGTTCCTTTTGCAAGAGATTATGGTGGGTTATTGAATAACCGCTCTTTCGGCGGGACACAGGTAAAAAGAACATTTTATGCAGCAGGTCAAACCGGTCAGCAATTATTGATTGGTGCTTACCAGGCCCTGGAAAGGCAGGTGGCTTTGGGAAATGTGAAAATGTATTCCCGTCATGAAATGCTGGATGTAGTAATCATTGAGGGTAAGGCGAGAGGTATCATTTGCCGTAACCTGGTTACAGGCGAACTGGAAAAACATTTCGGTCATGCAGTTTTGCTTTGCACAGGAGGATATGGAAATGTCTTCTATCTTTCTACCAATGCCATGGGAAGTAATGTTACTGCTGCATGGAAGGCACATAAAAAAGGAGCTTTCTTCGGGAATCCTTGTTTTACACAAATCCACCCCACCTGTATCCCGGTAAGCGGTGATCATCAAAGCAAACTAACCCTGATGTCGGAGTCATTAAGGAATGATGGACGCATCTGGGTGCCGAAACAAAAAGGCGATAAGCGTAAAGCAAACGATATTCCGGAAGAAGAAAGAGATTATTACCTTGAAAGAAGATACCCTGCATTTGGCAACCTTGTTCCCCGGGATGTGGCTTCAAGAGCCGCCAAAGAAAGATGTGATGCCGGGTATGGAGTAGGTACAACAGGCCAGGCTGTTTATCTTGATTTTAAGTATAACCTGATAAATAAATACGGAAGAGCTGAAGCCAATAAACTTGGGATTGATAACCCTGATACAGAAACACTCATTCGCCTCGGTAAAGAAGTAGTGAAGGAAGAATACGGTAACCTGTTTGATATGTATGAAAAGATCACCGGTGAAAATCCATATGAAGTACCGATGAGGATCTACCCGGCGGTACACTATACTATGGGCGGACTTTGGGTGGATTATGAGCTAATGACAAATGTGAAAGGCCTCTACTGTTTGGGTGAAGCTAATTTCAGCGATCACGGCGCTAACCGTTTAGGTGCATCTGCTTTGATGCAGGGCCTTGCTGATGGCTATTTTGTAATTCCATATACAATTGGTAATTACCTCGCAGATGAAATTGCCACAAAGCCAATTCCTACTGATCATCCGGCATTTGTAGAAACTGAAAAGCAAGTGGCCGGCAGAATAGATACGTTAATGAGTATTAAAGGAAAGCAAACTGTAGAAAGTTTCCATAAACGCCTGGGAAAAATAATGTGGGAAAAATGTGGTATGGCCCGTAACGGGCAAGGTCTTAAAGAGGCTATTGTTGAAATTCAGCAATTGAAAAAAGAATTCTGGAGTGATGTAAAAATTCCCGGAACTATCAAAGAAATGAACCCTGAATTGGATAAAGCCGGCCGTGTGGCAGATTTTATCGAACTGGGAGAATTGATGTGCAAAGATGCATTGAACAGAAATGAAAGCTGTGGTGGTCATTTCCGTGAAGAAAGCCAGACAGAAGAAGGTGAAGCGAAAAGGGATGATGCCAATTACTCATATGTGGCTGCCTGGGAATACAAAGGGGACAGTAATTGGGAATTGCATCAGGAGCAACTGACATTTGAAGTAGCAAAGCCGACTCA
>CAZTKV010000062.1:13649-14975 GCA_964614285.1 uncultured Chitinophaga sp.
CAATATTCAATGAATCTTACTTTAAAGGTCTGGAGACAGAAAAATAGTGCGGAGAGGGGCAGTTTTGAAACGTACCCCGTGAAGAACATTTCTTCTGAGATGTCATTTTTAGAGATGATTGACGTATTGAATGAAGAGCTTATCCGTGAGGGTAAAGATCCTATCGCCTTTGATCATGATTGCCGTGAAGGTATTTGCGGTATGTGTTCTATGTATATCAATGGCCGGCCTCATGGCCCCTGGCAAAACAATACGGTTTGTCAGTTGCATATGAGAGCCTATAAAGATGGCGATACCATTGTGATTGAACCATGGAGGGCCAATGCATTTCCGGTTATCAAAGATTTGATGGTTGACCGTTCATCTTTCGACCGTATTATCCAGGCGGGTGGATATATTTCTGTCAACACAGGAAGCCCTGTAGATGCCAATGCTATTCCTGTTGAAAAAGATATGGCGGATGCAGCTTTTGCGGCGGCAGCTTGTATTGGTTGCGGAGCCTGTGTAGCTGCCTGTAAGAATTCTTCAGCCATGTTGTTCTTGTCTGCTAAAGTTACCCATCTTGCACTATTGCCACAGGGTCATCCTGAAAGGAGAACGAGGGCTATGAACATGGTGGCACAAATGGATAAGGAAGGATTTGGCGCCTGTACCAACACCGGGGCCTGTGAGGCCGTTTGCCCCAAAGGCATTTCGATAGAAAATATTGCCCGCCTCAACAGGGAGTATATGATGGCGGGATTGGCCAGTGATAAGTGAGTTTTTTTAAACTAATTATTAGCCCTTTATCACAAAGGGCTTTTTTGTTCTCAGCGGCTATTCGTACATTCAGACTCTATAATAAATTTTTATGAATATAAAAACCTTTTTAACGGCAGCATCTGTAGTAACGATGGCTGTATCCTGTAAAAATAATGATACTGTGAAAAAAGAACCGGTTAAATGGCCTGAAGGAGTAACTGCTCCTGTGGCCGAAAAGAAAAATAAAGAATTGACGGCGCATGGTGATACCCGTATCGATGAGTATTACTGGATGAACGATTACTTTAAGAAAGGCCCTGACAGTACTAAAGTAGTGGATTACCTGAAAGCTGAGAATGCGTACCTGGATACCATGATGTCTGGTACCAAAAAATTCCAGGAAGAATTGTTTGCGGAAATGAAAGGTCGCATAAAGGAAAAAGATGAGTCTGTGCCTGTGTTGAACAATGGTTATTATTATTATTCCCGTACAGAGGAAGGGAAGCAGTATTACAAGTATTGCCGTAAAAAAGGAAGCCTGGATGCACCGGAAGAGATTTTACTGGATGCCGATAAAATGGCAGA
>CAZTKV010000063.1:0-1604 GCA_964614285.1 uncultured Chitinophaga sp.
GCTCCGATCGTGGCGCTGTCGCCAATAATGAATAACTGTTCTTTGGCTCTTGTTATAGCCACATTCATCCGGCGGTAGTCTTTCAAAAAGCCAATATCACCATCGTCATTGCTCCGGACAAGTGATAGAATGATATTCTCTTTTTCTTGTCCCTGGAAACTATCGATAGTGCTGACACGAATTTGTTTGGGCAACACTTCTTTTGCAGCAGCCACCTGGCCAGAGTAAGGGGAAATAAAAGCAGTGGATGCCGGTACTAACAATTCTCTTTCCAGTAGCTGAAGTACAATATTCAATTCTCCTTCATTTTGCAAACTGACTCCATCAGGGCCATGCTTTTCATTGTAACCAGAGCCGGCTGTATCAATAAAACTAATATGAGTGCCGGTATTACTAAGATGTTCCGCCGTATGCAATAGGCTATTATAAAAATACTGGCTGCTGAAACCGGCAATAGATTGCCTCATACGGTATTGTGTGTTGAGCAGGTGTATATTGTTTGTGTGACAAATAGCGACTTCGAGGATAGAGTTATTAAACCCAAGTACAGCAGCTTCATTACTTAGTACCGTTGGGGGAAGTTGCCAATGATCACCGGCCAGTATGATTTTTTCTGCGAAGGGAAAAATGCACCAGGCCAGCGGTTCAATGCACTGACCGGCTTCATCCATCACCAGTGTTTTGAAATGCAGCTGATCTATCTGCGCATCATACAGGCCAATAGGAGTGCCTGCAATTACTTCGGCCTCCTCAAACAGTTTTTCTTCGTTATAGTGTTGTAATTTTTTTATTTCAGTCCTGATATTTTTTACTTCTTTGAATAAAAGATTTCGCTGCTCTCTTTCTGCCTTACCAAAACTTCGCTTATATTTTATTGCCATCCTGCGGAATTCTTCCGCTCTTATTTTTAATTGTTTTATCTCTTTTTGCTGCTTGCTATTGCTTAGTTTCCCTTCAGGAGTATGAGGGAATATAGTTTCATCCACTTTACTGGTATTACCAACCCTAAGAAGGTTTACTCCATTTTGAATGAGCTCTTTTGAAATATTATCTACTGCCGTATTGCTTGGCGCTGATACCAGTACTTTTTCTCCTGCCCTGACAAGCTGAACAATCGCTTCAGTCAATGTCGTTGTTTTGCCAGTGCCTGGAGGGCCATGCACAATTGTTATTTGTTCATTTTGCAAACAGGCGGCTACAGCCTCCTGCTGGCTTTTATTCAGTTTTTTATTAATAAAAGTAACGACATCAGATTTTAATTTGCCAGGAGACGAAGATGAGGATATCTTTTCTTCATGTAATTGTTCGAAGAGCCTGTAAAGTGGTTTATTATTTTCCAGATCATTCAGCACTTTCTTCATAATGGTCGTTGTACGGGTGTCTGGAGCTAATTTGATCCCCACACCATCGTCTTCAATCCAGTCAGGAAAGTCGGGAGCGAATAAACGAAATTCACCATTCTTGCCATCAAGTGTTATCAATACTCCTTTTATCGCTTCTTCACCTGCTATAAAACATTCGATCGCTGCACCATCTTTAAACATATTGGCTTCCGGTGGGAAATTGAGTTTGAAACTTATCTCGGGATAATCAGCATAGCCAAA
>CAZTKV010000063.1:1704-6619 GCA_964614285.1 uncultured Chitinophaga sp.
TATCACCGGGGCTGAACAAACTGAAAAGTACATTCCTTATTTAAAAGATAAAAGGGTAGCGGTACTGGCTAATCCAACAACTATTATAGGGCTGAAGCATTTGGTAGATAGCCTGCTTTCATTTGGAATTAATATTGTGAAAGTATTTGGCCCTGAACATGGTTTCAGGGGTAATGCCAGTGCCGGAGTGAAAGTAGCTGATGAAAAGGACCCCACAACAGGTGTCAAGGTAATTTCATTGTATGGCCCGAAGCGAAAACCAACAAAAGATGACCTGGCTGATGTGGATGTTATGATTTTTGATATTCAGGATGTGGGTTGCAGATTTTATACATATATAAATGTATTAAGCCATATTATGGAAGCATGTGCAGAGAACAACAAGGAGTTACTGATACTGGACAGGCCGAATCCCAATGGTTACCTGGTAGACGGCCCCATACTTGATATGAAGTATAAATCAGGTATTGGGATGTTCTCCATACCTATAGCACATGGAATGACCATTGCAGAATTTGCACAAATGATTAATGGAGAAGGATGGCTGCCTGGTAAAATGACCTGCCGGCTTAAAATAATTCCGGTGGCTAATTATACTCATGATATGCTCTATACATTGCCCGTAAAGCCTTCGCCAAACCTGAATACGCAGCAAAGTATCATGCTGTATCCTTCCACTTGTCTTTTTGAGGGAACCATACTCAACCATGGTCGCGGCACCTATTTCCCTTTTACAGTAATGGGTAGTCCCTTACTGAAAGATAAATATAGCTTCTCTTATACACCTGTTAGTATTCCCGGAATGAGTGAAACACCACTGCATATGAACCAGGTTTGCTACGGCCTTGATCTTCGTAATTATGATATCAGTGAATTACGAAAGTCTAAACGTATCAATATTCAGTGGATGATTGATATGTATAACGCCTACCCGGATAAAGAGAAATTCTTTGACAGAAGCTATAGTAAAGAAATGGGGGATATCAATAAGCTGGCCGGAGTGGCTTCTTTCAAAGAACAAATTATTGCAGGCAAATCGGTAAAAGAGATACAGGACTCATGGGAACCCGGACTGTCACAGTATAAAGCCATGCGGAAAAAGTATTTATTGTATCAATAGTTTATTTTCGGGCATGACTTTTTTAGATGTAAGGAGAATCAGTAAGAAGGAGAGGGACAGTTTCTCCGTACATAATATAACATTCTCACAACACCCATTTCAGAATATCGCCATTGCTGGTGAAACTGGTTCTGGTAAAACAACACTTCTTAAACTGATCGCAGGGTTGGTACAGCCAACTGAAGGAGAAATATTATTCGAGGGTAGAAAAGTGGTTGGACCAGACGATCAGTTACTTCCCGGCCATCCTGCTATTGCATACCTGAGCCAGCATTTTGAATTAAGGAATAATTATTGGGTGCATGAGTTGCTGGAAATGGCCAATAAGCTCGATGAAAAAGAAGCCCATAAGATCTTTAAAATTTGCCAGGTGGAACATTTGTTACATCGCCGTACTGACCAGCTCTCCGGGGGAGAACGGCAACGTATTGCCCTGGCAAGAGTGCTAATTACGTCCCCGAAGTTATTATTGCTGGATGAACCTTATTCTAACCTTGATGCAATACACAAGAATACCATCAAATCAGTTATTCATGAAATAAGAACCAAACTTAGCATAACCTGTATTCTTGTTTCGCATGATGCACCAGACATTCTTTCCTGGGCTGATCGGATACTGGTGATGAAAGAGGGGAAAATAATTCAGACAGGAACTCCTGTCCAGGTATATAATCAACCCATCAATGAATATTGTGCAGGACTTTTCGGTGAATACAATCTTATTAATAAGGATCTTGCCCAGGAAATAGTGGACAAGGATTTTTCCCCGGTGAAAAATAAACTATTGCTTGTTCGCCCTGAATCTTTCTTGATCGGAGCTGCCACAGATAATACAATCACCGGTATAGTGCAAACTGTTTTGTACTGGGGAAGTTACTTTACTGTCGATGTACAAACTGACGGGCAATTGATCAGGGTAAGAACAAATAAGAAAGAATACAAAGCCGGAGATACAGTTAACCTGTCGTTGTCTGCGGAAAATATATGGTATATGTGATCTCAGCCATTAATGGTATATAAGCTGCTATATGTTTTACAGGCTGGTTATTTTGCCAGTTTCACATTTACTGCATTAGAACCTTTAGGCCCCATTTCAACTTCAAATATGACTTTGTTATGCTCCTTAATTGCTTCAGCCAGTGAATTGATATGAACAAAAACACTTTCACCGGTTACATCATCCTTAATGAAACCATAACCTTTGGCATCATTAAAAAAAGTAACTGTTCCTTTTCTTATCAGGTCTTCGGGATTGATAGGCTCTTGTTTCCGAACGCCAATCTCTATGTCCTCCACTTTTATATCAACTTTTTTTCTTGGGTCAGGTGGTTTTGAAGAAAGATTTCCGTTCTCATCAAGGTAAGCGATCATGTCATCAAGGCTTTTGCCCTGTTTTGAATTATCCTTACGTTCCTGTTTTCGTTCAGCTTTTTCCTTTTTATTTTGCTGTTTTTTCTTTTCTCTTTCCTTTTTATTCCATGTTTCTGCCATATTGTAATACTATTTTTTTTTTGGAGCTCTTTTTTGTCAACCTGTAAATGTGAAAAACCTGTCCGATGGTAGAGATAAGTTATCTGGCAGATTTAATTGAAGGTACAGTTTTTTTCAGTGAGCCCATATTTTATTATTTGTAGCTTTGCTTATCAATCATTTAAATGTTTTTTATGAAATTACTTCTGATAGCAGTACTGGGAATTTTCAGCATTTTACCTGCAATTGGCCAGCAAAAGGAATCCAGGATATCAGTGCCTGATTCAACCAAAAAGATACTTATCGTTGAAGCAGCTTGTGGTCAGTGCCAGTTGGGGTTGAAAGCTTCAGGCTGTGACCTGGCTGTTCGTATTAATGGAAAGTCGTATTTCGTAGAGGGTACCTCAATCGACGAGCATGGGGATGCTCATGCCGAGGATGGCTTTTGTAATGCCATTCGTAAAGCAGAGGTACAGGGAGAAATAATAAACAACCGGTTTAAAGCCACTTATTTTAAAATAGTTAAGAAGCCGGATTCAAAAGCAACAAAAACACAGTAGTTGGGAATAATCTATTCGTTCACATAGAGTTCAATCAGCTGTTTCCACATGGTATATCCTTTGCCGTTGAATTGTAGTCCATCAAAGGTCATGCCTGTATCAATACCTCCATCTTTGAAAAAGGCCTGGTAAAGATTGATGAAACGGATATAGTTTTTCTTACAATAATCCTCTAGTTTCTTATTGCAACTTTCGATAACTGCTGTTTTAGTTTTATCACTCGACGGGAAAAGCGATTGAACATAAATGGCTGAGCCAGGGGATTGCTCTTTAATTGTAGCAAGTATTTTGATGTAATTACTGATTATTGAGTCTTCCGGAACACCGGTACCGATGTCATTGATCCCTATCTCCAGGAATATTTTTTTAGGTTTTGATTCCGTTGCTTCGTCAATTCTTTTCAGTACATCAGCTGTACGTGTAAGAGCAATACCACGGTTTTTTATAGCGAGGTTTTTGAACATTTCCTGCAATGGGAAATCAGCAGTCATACTGGTGCCTACAAATACAATTTCATTACTGTCGTTAGGAAGCATTCTGAGAAACTCAGCATTGGCGGAAAGAAGATTGTTTTCATATTCACCGTAACCTTCGGGTTGGGCTGATGAGAAATAACCTTTTTCTTTTAGTTTTTTATAGCCAACATAAGAGCCGAGTGCCAGGTTCAAAAGCAGGGACAGGATGAGTATCCTCTTTAACCACTTACCACTACGTTTTCTTTCTTTTATTTCCATATCATTTTGATTTACACTATTTACAAAAATGACTTTTATAACTGATGATCTGTTGCTCCAAATATAGTAAATCTGTTTTCGAATTTTCAGCAGAACCTCTGGGGTGTCCTGCAAGCAGCTTTCAGTTTTTTTTGGAAATTTTAAATACAAATCGTAACCTTATACCTTAAACCCCAACGCATATGTTCATCAAAAAACCAAAACTTACATTTACCGCTTTGCTGGTTTGTTTTCTGGCAGCTTCTCTATTTACAACCGCTTGTAATAATGAAGCTGAAAAAAAGGAGCCGGCTGCTGATACTGCAGCTGCAAAACCAGCAGAACCTGTAGTAGCGCCAACACCGGCACCTGCGGATACAACCAAAAAGGATTCTGTTTCAGACAGACCAGTTAAGACTCCTGATTAAAGGATTTTTATTTTTTTCTTCAAATCGTTCCTTCCAGTACTTTTCATATAATAAATGTGAAGTATCAGAGGGAACGATTTTTTTTTACTGTGTTGGAGTTGTTTTTACTTTATGTCCATGTCTGTGATGGGTCAGTTTGTGAATAAGCCAATGTTCCAGGCGGTGATGCATCGGGATCAAAATGGCCGCAATCACCACAAAGATCAGAATCTCATATACAGGTGTATGATGAGTTAATTTTGCTACAGTAGGATGAAGTAAAAGGGTCAGGTATTCAAAAAGAAATAAGAGAGAGATAACTCCCAGTAATCTGATAAATTTTATCGGTACATTTATGCGGCTAAGTAAAAGAGTAAGGAGAAAAAAACCGGGAATAAAGATGGCTATCAGCAACATCTGCAATTGCTGGAATCTTTCTGCTTTTTCCCGCCGCCTTATCTCTTCCATTTCCAATTGCCTGTATTGTTCATTACTTGATATTACCTGGGATTCCCGGATCTTACTTTTACTGTTTACTGAGTCATTCAATCCTCTTACATAGCTCACATATATAAAGGCGCTGTCAATACTTTTTATCTTTTTATAGTGCTCTGTCAGGAATTCAGCTGCTTCAAGTTCCTTGGA
>CAZTKV010000063.1:6719-14736 GCA_964614285.1 uncultured Chitinophaga sp.
AGCGCTTTGCGATATTCATCCTGTAGTACATACACCACACCAATATTCATTAAAACACTGGCGAAATTCCTGGGTACATTCCTTTTCTCTTCCAGCTTCAGTTTTTGAATATTTAATTCTAATGCCCTGGGATAGTTGCCAATTTTACTCAGCGTATTAGCCAACACACCCAGTGATCTTGATTCTCCCTCAAGGTACCCGATATTCCTGGCCAGGTACAAGGCCTGCTGTGATAATACCTGGGCAGTATCGGGATTATAAATGCCAATATCTCTTGCCAGTTGCCACATTAGTTTCACCCTGTTGCTGTCTGTTTTTTCAGTAGCCAATAGCGAACGGAGGCTATCAATTTTTGATTTTTGTGAAAAACCCAATACGGGGATCACCAGGAACAGAAACAACAGAAGGGGATTTCTACATTCAGATTTTATGTAATGAAGTCTGGGAGCCATTTTTAATTTTCCTGTTATAAAGAATGCCCTAATTTAAATATTAATACCCGATTCGGGATTTATTTTCCTCCACAAGGAAGGATCTTTTAAATCATTGATTCCTGTAAAGACAATTCAGCTTTTCTTTAATTCGGGTAACTTTGGGAATAATTTATTTCTTATGTCAACTTTATATCGGGAAATTCAGATCAGGGGGATTATGTTGCCTTTCTTGTTATTATACTTTTCAATTAGTATGTTGGCGCAAGTAAAAAGAATAGAGCCAGGAAACTGGTGGGTCGGAATGAAAAACCAGTCGCTGCAGTTACTTGTTCATGGAGAAAAAATTGGAGAGACAAACCCCTCTGTCAGCTATCCCGGGGTTATTATCAAAAAAACTCACCAGGCAGACAGTAAAAACTATCTTTTTATTGATTTAACCATTTCTTCATCTGCTAAAGCTGGCACTTTCCCCATTCATTTCAAAAGAAATGGTAAGGTTGCTCATACCTATAATTATACCCTGTTATCAAGAGCAAAAAATACCAGCCAGGTAAAAGGCTTTTCTTCTGCTGATGTTATTTACCTTATCACACCAGACAGGTTTGCTAATGCCGATGAAACAAATGATATAGTTCCGGAAATGCGGGAAAAAAGGCTCAACCGTAAAAATGATTATGGACGGCATGGCGGTGATATTCGTGGTATTATCAATAATCTTGATTATATCGCCGCAATGGGTTTCACCGCTATATGGCCAACACCACTATTAGAAAATGATATGTCAAATGCTTCGTATCACGGGTATGCCATTACGGATCATTATAAAGTTGACCCGAGATTTGGTACCCTTGAAGAGTACAAGGAGCTGGCTGATAAAGCCCGGCAACTAAACATTAAACTGATATTTGATGGAGTGGTTAATCATACCGGTCTTTATTATTGGTGGATGAATGACCTGCCTTTTAAAGACTGGATCAATTATCCGGATTCGAGAAAGATCACCAATCATCGCCGTACTGTAAACCAGGATCCATATGCTGCTGCTGCGGATAAGGAACTGATGGTAAAAGGATGGTTTGTAGATCAGATGCCGGATATAAATCAGCAAAACACTTTTCTTGCCAACTTTCTTATACAAAATAATATATGGTGGATTGAAACGTTGGGGCTTGCCGGGATCAGGCAGGATACTTATCCCTATTCACCAAAAAAGTTCCTGGAACAATGGACCTGCCAGATCATGAATGAGTACCCGGGTTTTAGTATCGTAGGAGAGGAATGGAGTACCAATCCATTAATAGCAGCCTATTGGCAAAAAGGAAAGCCAAACAATAGTGGCTACAACGGTTGTATGAAAAGTACCATGGATTTTCCAATACAGGCTGCCCTGGTGCAGGCATTAACTGAGACTGAAAGCTGGGACAAAGGCCTTGTAAAATTATATGAGGCACTGGCCAATGATTTTGTTTATGCCAGCCCAAAAGACCTTTTGATCTTTGGTGACAATCATGATATGGACCGGTTGTTCACTTTCCTTAAAAAAGATGTGAACCTGATGCAAATGGCACTGACTTACCTGCTTACCATACGGGGTATACCCCAGGTCTATTATGGAACTGAGGTATTAATTGAAAATTCCGCAAAACCCGGAGACCATGGGTTGATAAGAACAGATTTTCCCGGAGGCTGGAAGGGAGATACTATAAATGCTTTTACAGGGGCTGGTCTATCCGCCGATCAGTTACGGATTCAATCGTATCTTAAAAAGCTACTGAACTGGAGAAAGAATAAAAATGTTATACATAATGGAAATACCCTGCACTTTGGTCCGGCTAAAGGAGTGTATGTATATTTCCGTTATGACAAAAAGGACACAATAATGGTGGTGCTGAATAAGAATAAAGAGACTGTCATGCTTGATCAGAGTCGTTATGCAGAAATACTGACCGGAAAAAAGGAAGCAACTGATGTGGTCAGGGGTGCTACTTATTTAGTATCAGCAGGTATATCGGTTCCTGCAAGAACTGCAATGGTATTTGAATTGAAGTAAAACTCTTAAGTAATGTGTTATATAAAAGGCCGGCCCTTTCGGGTCAGCCTTTTTTCAACAAGAACGGATAGCTTTTTAATAAGTACCGTCGATTTTCTAGAATGAGTAATTAATGCCCACCATTACCATATCTGTCGTCATCTTGTAAGAAACATTACTGCCTGCAATTGATCCATAAGGGTTGGAAGAGCTTACCATCATTGGGCTGAGTAACATGCCGCTGGTAGAGCCACTACTGGTGCCATGATGATAAACGGCATTCATTGTAAAATGATTATTAAATTCATAACCAAATCCCAGTTGGAAAGCATTTTTTATAACAGCTGTTGCTGGCAAAGAGAACATCGCCAGGTCACTGTTTATTGGATTAGAGCTATATGTATAACCAACTCTAAGTGGTAGTTTGTTTATTCCTTTATATTGAAGGCCTGCGGATACAATCGAAATATTCTCCCATCCAAACCCGGCAACTGATGCTGACTCAGTCCATCCTTTATCTTTGAAACCTTCAGTGTTTTCGTAGTTAACAAAACGATAGTCTAACGCAAAATCAACTGCTTTTTGAGAATAGCCTATTCCGGCAGAAAAAATGGCCGGGTAGTTCATTTTGAATTTTACATTTGGAGCAGCGCTGCCATCAAGGTATTTGTTTTCAAAATCAAACTCTCCAAAGTATTGTTGTGTTTTGTAAGAGGCTCCCAATTTAATCCCCTTCCCGGAATTGTAAAATAGACCAACCTGTCCGCCAAATCCCAGCGCAGTAGCTTTATCACTGACAGGATATCCTTTCGTCATACTTGGTGATGCAAGCGGGTTGGGTGCCAATTCAAGAGCTGAGTAATTAAAAGTAGGGGCCAGGCCAATGGAAAATTGGTCAGATACTTTATAAGCATAGGTAATGCCTACCTGCATTAACTGGTAATCCGATTCAATACGGCCAAAACCACCCGAACTTTGCGGCATTGTAATTGGGTTTGTATTGCTTTCAGGAAATGTAACACCAAATCCACTGATACCAAATGCAGATACACCAAAAGTATGGCTGCTGTTTTTCTTACCCCATACCATTGCCAGCGCAGGCATTATGGAAACTCCCCTGTCATCTTTTGTTACACCTGTCATTGGGCCACCGGGTGTAGGGACAGTGGAAGTTACTTCTGGTGAGGAAAAGAATAAACCAGCATTTACAGAAAATATCTTTGTATTGAAAGCTGATATGCCGGCTGGATTCCAGTGTAATGCTCCATTAATATCCAGTGGTTGTGCAGTGGCTGCGCCTCCCATTGACATATTTTGAGCACCAATTCCTTGCATGATATGACCTGTCTGAGCTAATAAAAACAGGGGCAAGAGCCCCAGACCTAAAGTTGAAAATAGCTTTTTCATAAAAGTATGTTTTGAATGACTTCCGCAGTACCTGCAGAAAAACATGTAAAGCTACTTTCGCCTTTTTCCGGGCTTTGTGACAGTTATCACTTCCGGGTCTAAATCATATTAGCATATGAGTAATAACATTTACAAGGCTGAAAAATGATAGTGATAAAATAAAAGGATTTATCTATGAAAAATAATAGTGCTGAATAATTGATGAGCATGACCTTTATTTACCTTCATGCGTAATCATTATCAGGTCATTGTCTAACATTCGTCATAATCGGCTATACTAGTTAGTTTTTATTTTCGCTCCTGTAATTTTTTTTAACCCAATCTATAAAGCTTAATTTTTGAAACATGAAACAAGAATACTGGGTCAATGTCAAACATGTCGATAACAGGCTGGTCATTTATTTGAATGGCGAAACGCTGTGGGACAGTGGCATTGTCCATGACGATCCTGCTTTGAATCATTTCATAGAAATTACTGATTTACTGCAGGCGCATCCGGAGTATACCAGCGAATTAATATTTGAAGGGTTTAACGATACCTATAAATCCGATGGTTCAGTTGGTGATCTTAACCCATGGCATTTTAGCTACAGGGTATTTAAGAGAGTCATAGGTAAATCAGGAGAAATAGAAAGTGAAATAGATATCCTGATACCTTACAATGAGAAACACCTATCCAATCCGAACATGAGGGCTATCAATAATAGCTACCAGATCGTACTAAAGGATAAGGAATACAAAGTAGTGGCAAACGCATTGTCACAACAGTTTTTTAAATAATATATTCTTTATTTGTTTGAAATATTTCATAGACAGGGCGCTGATGTTGCGCCGGGAGAAGACGGGCATTCCCGTCTTCTCCTGTTTCAGGCAGTAATCCGTTTGCTTATCAATAAGCGGTAATTTTCAATTTCAAACAACTTCATAAAGCTGTTATTTATTAATTTGAGCCTGGAACGGAACGCCTGATCAGTATATTATGATTCTGTAATAAATTCATTCCCCATTATGAACTGGCATTGTATTGATATCAATAAGGTATTGGACATTACTGGTTCATCTATGAATGGATTGACAGTGGAACAGGCTGCCTTAAAACTGGCAGAATACGGGCCAAATGAGCTTGAGGAGAAAAAGAAAAAACCAGCCTGGCTTTTATTTCTTTTCCAGTTTACTGACTTTATGATCCTGGTGTTAATTGCAGCAGCTATCATTGCAGGTATTGCAGGTGATCTTACCGATACTATTATTATCCTGGTTATTGTTATTCTCAATGCTATAGTTGGTTTTATCCAGGAATACAGGGCTGAAAAAGCGATGGAAGCCTTAAAAAAAATCGCAGCCTTCCAGGCAAATGTTCTTCGTAACGGCAAGCCTTATACAATCAATGCATCTGAACTCGTACCAGGTGATCTTGTGTTGCTTGAAACCGGTAATGTGGTGCCGGCGGATATCCGGCTGATCGAAACACACAGTTTGCAAATTGACGAAGCGGCACTGACCGGCGAATCAGTACCAGCTGAAAAATCGGAAAAACTACTTGAGGATAGCAGTTTACCGGTTGGAGACCGGTTTAATATGGCTTTTAAAAGTACACTGGTTACATACGGAAGAGGAAAGGGTATTGTGATTGCAACCGGGATGCTTACAGAGATCGGATTAATAGCCAGGATGCTTCAAAAGGAAGAAGCCGTTACTCCTTTACAGAGAAGGATGAGTGATTTTGGAAAGAAACTTTCTTACATTATACTCTTCATTTGTATTTTATTGTTTGTTATTGGCCTGTTGCGGGGAGAAAAGCCACTTAGCATGCTGCTGATATCCATTTCTCTGGCGGTGGCTGCTATTCCGGAGGCCCTGCCGGCTCTTATTACTATTGCATTAGCGAGGGGAGCGAGAAGACTGGTCAAAAAGAATGTACTGGTACGTAAACTTCCTGCTGTTGAGACACTTGGTTCTGTTACCTATATCTGCTCTGATAAGACAGGCACCCTTACCCAGAATAAAATGAAAGTAACAGAAGTAGAAGCAACAACAAACGATGAGAAATTGGTTGGTGAAATTCCTGTCCTTTTTTGTGCTGTGGCGTTAAATAATGATGTGAGAGTAACAGCGGATAATAAATTGCTCGGCGATCCAACGGAGATCGCCCTGGTGCAGGACTTCATCCTTAGATACTCTACTGATGTATTGAAACAATTGCAGCACCAGTTATCACGGGTTGCTGAATTGCCTTTTGATTCTGACAGAAAATGTATGACGACAGTCCATAGCTATGGCCAGGAATACCTGGTCATTTCAAAAGGAGCTGTTGAATCAATTACAGATAGCCTGCAAACCGGAATAAACACCAGTCCGATAAATGTGAAGGCCAATGAATGGGCCGCCAATGGCATTCGTGTAATAGCTTTTGGGTATAAGGTCATTAAAAGCCTTCCGGATCCATTCAGGTATGAAAGTGTTGAGAATGATCTGGCTTTTGCCGGAATGATTGGTATGATCGACCCTCCCAGGGAAGAAGTAAAATCAGCTATCGAAGAATGTAAATCTGCCGGTATTAATACAGTAATGATTACGGGTGATCACCCTATAACAGCTGCTGCTATTGCAAAGCAAATAGGTATACTCACTAAAAAAGACCTTGTCTTAACAGGAAAAGAACTGCAGCAAATGGACCAGGAAGAGTTTGAAGAAAAAGTGGAGAGTATCAGGGTATATGCAAGGGTTTCGCCAGAACAAAAATTAAATATTGTAAAGGCCTTGCAGGCAAAGAATCATTTTGTATCAATGACAGGTGATGGTGTGAATGATGCCCCTTCACTAAAATCGGCCAATATAGGTGTAGCGATGGGTATTACGGGTACAGATGTAAGTAAAGAGGCCGCTCACATGATATTACTGGATGACAATTTTGCGACGATTGTAAAAGCGGTGAAGGAGGGGAGAAGGATCTATGATAATATCCGCAAGTTTGTAAAGTACATAATGACATGCAATGGAGCGGAAATATGGACCCTTTTCATGGCGCCGCTGCTTGGGCTGCCTATTCCACTATTACCTATCCATATTCTCTGGATAAACCTGGTAACAGATGGTTTGCCGGGACTGGCCCTGGCCAGTGAAAAAGCAGAAAAAGATATAATGAAGAGACCACCACGCAAAACAAACGAAAGCCTTTTTGCCGAAGGAATAGGGTATCATATTGTTTGGGTAGGTTTGTTAATGGCCGGAGTAACGCTTGGTACCCAGGCATGGGCAATGCAAAACAACAACACTCATTGGCAAACAATGGTATTTACGGTATTATCATTATCTCAGTTAGGACATGTACTTGCCATCAGGAGCGACAGAGAATTTCTCTACCGGCAGGGATTGAATAGTAATCTGCCTTTGTTAGGTGCCATTGTTCTTACTTTCTTTTTACAAATGGCTGTTATTTACCTGCCTTTTGCAAATGAGGTTTTCAAAACACAGCCTCTTACATTGAATGAGCTACTGATCTGTGTCGGGTTATCCGCAGTGGTCTTTCATGCTGTAGAGGCTGAAAAATGGATTAAACAACGGCTGTATCTCAGGAAGGTTTCACCCCGCCGGCATCAGCAATAAGCGATTCTTCATCCCACCCCTTATCATTTTGTAATTCAGGATCATGCCTGTCTGATTCAAGCACTTTTTCTATCTCTTCTATATATTCCTTTGCACTGGCAACATACTCTTCCTGGTTTTTGATTGCAGCCAGTTTCTTGATAGTCGACTCATCATGCTTTAAAAATATACGGGCCATTCTGTTCACTGTATATGAACGGTAGCCCATCATCTTCAGCACATCGGTTCCCACTCGCAGTGAAGTATCCAGTGTTTCCCTGTAAACATGCATCATACCTGCATTCATCAACTGGTAAGCGTCAAAGCGGTTCTCTGCTCTTACCAGTATTCTAAGATTTGGAAAATGTTTTTTTATTATTTCGATCATCTCTAGCCTCTTTTCCAGGTTATCAAGGGCTAACACAATGATCTTTGCCTGTTCTGCGCCAGCTGCTCTCAGCAGATCATGCCGTGACGCATCCCCATAATACACTTTAAAACCCATCTTTCTCAGTAACTCCACTCTTTCAGAATCAAAATCAAGGAATGTTGCTTTAACACC
>CAZTKV010000064.1:0-12838 GCA_964614285.1 uncultured Chitinophaga sp.
ACTGATCCGTATTTATGAGCAAACCAGTTGATGATCACTCCCTGTATGGGTACCATCAGAATATGAACCGGCAATAACAAAAACCACCAGGCAGATGGGGCAAATTGCATGTAGAATAAAATATATACAGCGATCCATCCAAGCCTTGACCAGGTACTGTGTGCTATTTTGTCGAGAGCCGGCCAGTCGGGCAGGTTCTTCAGAAAACGGGGTTCAATGTCCAGCTTTCTTTTATAAATACTCACTGTCATCTGTCTTACCCGCCACATCATTTTAAACAGGTTACTGTCATAGGCCGGTGAATGCGGATCTTTATCCGTATCTGTATAGGCATGGTGCATACGGTGCATAATAGCATACACCCTTGGGCTGACATAGGATGAACCCTGGCTGATGTAAGCAAGCAGGTAAAAAAAACGCTCCCAGAACTTATTCATCGAGAAAGCCCCGTGCGCAGCGTAGCGATGCTGCAGGAAGGTTTGCATAAAAAGAGATAAATACCAATGAGCGGCTGAAAAGAGCAGAATTACTAACATTACTAAATATCACTATTGCTGAATACTGACCGTTACAAGGTAGCCTTATTTGCCAGGGTTTACTGTTTTAATTCACTCAACGTCTTTCTTTTAACGTTTCAGGTGAATTCAGCATCAGCAAAGATTTACAGGCCGCTTACCAAATAATACTGTATCTTCAACAAGTGATTTAAAGTTCTTCCAACATTCAGTCTCGATCAGTATCAATTTTTACTCCTCGTCCCGGTAATAAGTTAATTCTCCTCTTTACTATTTGTATCAGTCCTTTATCACAGGTATCGTATTATTTTATTTAAATTTTAGTTGTATGAACATGTATGTTTCAAATCTGAGTTTTCACACTACAGATGCTGACCTGAAAAAATTATTTGAAGAATTCGGAGCTGTTTCTTCTGCAAAAGTTATAACCGACCGTGAAACGGGACGCAGCCGTGGTTTCGGATTTGTGGAAATGGATTCAAACGATGATGCCAACAAGGCTATCAAAGGACTGAATGGCAAAGACCTGGAAGGGCGGTCGATGTCAGTAAGTGAGGCGAGAGAAAAAGCTCCCCGTTCTGATAACAGAAGATACTAAAAGCATTTACTGCATTTAAAAGAGCTCTGCCGATGGCGGAGCTCTTTTTGTAAACAACCCTGTTTATCCGATTTGTAATTGTACGCTTACTTCTCTGGCTGCATCACTAATTTTTTGCAGTTGATGCTGTATCCTCAGCTTCAGGCAATGCATCGGGTTCACTTGCAGTTGGTGTAATATCTTTTATAGTTAGCTGAAAATCGGAACTAAGACTTATTGCATACTGGTATTTGCGAAGCAAGGTCATCGCAATGCTATCCAGTGTTAATACTTCCAGCAGATCTTTCGCCGGTGCTATAGGATTAAAAGTCGTAAAGCGTCCCCGTGCAATTTCTACGGCAAAGCTGCATACCGGTTTACGAAGCTTGGTACTTTTTTCGAAATCAGTACGGTTGAGGGTCAGCGACTGCTCGCCACTGGCCGATTTCTTAAGTAACAACCTGATAACAGGCAGGTATTTTTTCCAGGTATAAGTATACATTTCTAGAATTTGGTGAAGAATGAGTTCATGGCCAGCACAATCCAACCGAAGGTGGACTTTTATTTTAACAACTGGCTAATTAATTTGAAACAGTCCTTACAAATAAACAGGCGAATCCGGATAATAAGAGCTACCTTTGACTCTTTGTAAACCCGCCTGTTGCAATTATTTTCCTATAAATAATGAGGATGAAATGAACTATAAAATTTTCAGGCTATTATATCAACCAGCTTTGAAAAATTTATGGTGAACCTGCCTCACGGCAGGCAGGTAGCATGTGACAAATTACTAATAACAAAAATTAACACATGAAAAAAGATACCGTTATACAATTCGTTGGTTTTGCCACTAAACTTGATTTTGACGAGTTTTTACCTCAATGGAAAGAATATGTGAGCCAGTTTATGAAATTATCGGGCACCAGGCTGGTACAACGGCAAACGGAAACAAAAAACAGCTTTAAGTATATATCACAACATGAACTGCCCGATACCAGCTTCCGTTTTAACTTTATGAAGGGAAGAAATTCCGAACACTTTCCTGAGCAACGGGTGAAAGTAATTCAGGCCGGCGGTTATATTCCTTTGCAGATTGAATACAGCAAACAACCTGCAAAAGGGCAGGTTAAGCTTATGGTACTTATCAGCCATAATGAATATGATATAGATTTTTACCGGCAGACACCACTCATCACACACCTGAACATATACCAGGCATACTATGAGAATTGTACCTATGGTCATATTCTTGAACTCTTTACAACAGAAGCCAATGCACCTCTGCTATTGGAACAACTTCAATCAAGAACAGGTACTGATGCCGCTCTTTATAAAGATTGTGAATTACCAAAACAAAGATCACTGCAACAGGTGCATTAAGTTATTGTTTGAAGGGGTATACTTTAAAAAGATTACCTTTAACCGAATCTCGGTTGAAGGCTTTCAGAAAGTAATATTCTCCTTCCTTCTTTTTACTTCTATTATTTTTCAACTGTATCCGGTCACAAAAAATTATACTATGCCTTTCGTCAAAGAAGATCTTACTGGCAACCATTACATATGGACGAATGGTTTTTCTTTTACCGGGTCGCCAAGCCGCCGCCTGTTTGATAAGACAAACGGTAACCAGGTGCTTTTCATCATCAATTTTCTTGCCTCCCTGTCAGGAAGAGTCAGCATCAGAGAAGGCCGGGAAATAGAAGAGATGATCCATAACCATTTGCCATCTGATGTAAGAAGTGAGATGTCAGTGTTCAACTGGCTGAGAGGACTCCGTTAATATTATCCATAAAATAATACATATGACAAACGACCAGATCGAAAAATTTGTACTGAAGAATGAGCCTGAAAAAACGACTGTGCAAATCAATTTCAAAACCCGCCAGTCTATAACAGGGATATTTATCAAAACAGCAGATTATGATGAATTAAGATCCAAGAACCTCTGGCGCATTGTAAGCGGAGGCAGTATACCGGAGTACAAAAAATCAAAAGATATCAATCTTGCCCGGATATTTAACGGTGTTGAAATGACGAGACTGGAAGCAGTGTAAAAGTGCTTCTTACCGCCACCTGTTCCTGAACCTGTCCCAGGTTGTCAACCCGATCTTAAACTGCACCGGGTTATTAAATTTATTTGCTACTGAACCTACCACATAGACACCAAGTTTAACCCTTGCCAATGGATTGAAAGGCCATTTAAACACTCGTTCAATACCTGAAAAGAATTCAAAATATTTCAGGTTTCTGTCTTTTGTAATTAAAAATCCTCCTCCGGCTACTTCCTGCAGTTTTATCTTTTTAAGAAAAGGTATCTTATTGATCAAAGCTCCGTTAAATTCATGCACAATATTTCCCTGGTAAAAGCGGTCAAATACCGGGAAAGTGGAGTCCAGTGCCTGGAATGCCTTATGCGGATTCTGAAAAAACAAAGGATCGCCTTGTCGCATGAACTTATAGTCAATGATCCGCAGGTCTTTGGTGTTTGTAAAATCTCCCGACTTAATACTGTACGAAGTATTTCCTGCTACCCCAAGGTTAACTTTTTGCTCTATACCAAATTCCAGGTAATCAAAATCAATCTTACTATTAAACAGATCGGGAACTCCTTTTCTCCACATTACATAAAAAGCAGGCCACCGGGAGCCAAGATATATTTTCTCCTTTGGCTCTCTGATATACTTTAAAGCAGGAATATAGGATAATTTTACCTGGTTGTATGTAGCATTATACGGATCAAATTGTACCGGTGGCTCATTAGGAATACCAAAAATACTGTCAGCATTATTACCCACTTTATAATCACTTACCGAACGTCTCAGGGCTATTTCAAACTTATTCATCAGGTATAATCCATTTAATATCTCCAGTTGATGCTCAAATTCTATTGAATTGTTGAGGTAGATATTACTGCGCTTCAACACATTTACCCATGCGTCACCAGCATAAATGAACTCAAAATTTCGACCTGCAGTTATTTTAAATATACCCCGGTTAAATGGATTGTACATCCGTTCCAGGCTTACTGTTCCGTTTATATCCTTATTCCGGAACCCAAAGCTGATATCTGCTTCCAGGGATAAATTACGCCGGGAGGAAAAGGTTTTCCTGTATGCGCCGGCCAGCTTAAGCCGGGCCCCGCCGAATGCCACTGGTTGTATAATAGAAGTGACAGGTGGCACTATCCACATCCTTTCTTTTTTATGATCATTAAATACCTGTCCGAAGATCAGCATCTTGGGCCAGGTGATCTTATTCAATACCCTGTCCATTGAATCCAGGTAAGCTTCACTGCGCATATACTGGTAAATACTATCCTGGTATCTGGCATACCTTGCCTGCTGCACAGATAAGGGTTCTCCTCTTACTTGTTTCCAAAAAACTGAATCCTTTTCATATGCTTCCTGCGAGGTAGAACTGACTTCATTTCCAAAATGCCCTTTCCGGAATTGTTTTTGCAGTGCGTAGTCTGAATATACTACCACGGTTTCACCATATCGCCGGCCCCCCTTTACTTTAGTGTAATAGTTAAATTGCTGACGGGTTATCATACGGGCACTGTCACCGATCTTTTCATACTGCTGCTTCACTTCCATATAATCAAACTCAGGCATATGAGCGGTTGGTATCCTGAATTCAGTACTGAACACTTCCCAGGTACTGTCTTGTATAGTGATCTCTCCTTCAATAGTGGCATTGCTCAATTGCCTTGGCCGTATAGCAATGGTATACACTTTAGGTTTTATAGTACGATCGATCTTTATGGTTTTGAAACGGTAGGCCAGCAATCCACTGTAACTGAGAGGTGATACAAATGGTATCTTAGATAAGGGCGGCGCCTGTATCATATTATTGAATATAAAAAAATCCCCCTCGGTAGTGGATAGGTAAAATAAACTCGCTGTACTTCCTCTTTTGTTTACTCCCACCCTCTCTTCCTTCACCTGCCCGCCTGCATTTTTATCAAGCCTCAGCGAAACTTCTGTCAGCGACATCCCGCTATAGTCTTCATTGGATAAGCTATCTGCTTCAACGATCTTCTTCTTTTTGGTAACTCCTGAATCGAGTTGAAAAGCTTTTATATACACATTACAGGAGTAGGAACCGATTGCATCCAGTATGATGCCTTTTCGCTTAATTACATTCCGGACCAGTTCCTCCGCCCTGTCTCTGGGTTTGGCCCTTATCACCACTTCTGATAAACTGGCAGACTCTTCCATTTCCAAAACCACATTTTCGGTGATATCTTCATTATTAATGTAAAAAGTGACAACCCGGGTCTTAAACCCAACCATACTTACAACAAGGTCATACTTACCTCTTTCAAGGAAAAATTCGTAGCTGCCGTTATCCTTTGTAACAGACCCCTTTCTCAATTCTTTGATTTCTACACTGGCCAGGGGCAGGGGCTCTTTCCTGTTATCCATTACCACACCGGAAATCCTGAATAACTGGGCACTGGAGAATAAAGTGAGCAGGAGAAAAAGTGGTAAGAGAGCATGTTTAAAGTTCATCTTCAGGACCTGCATTAGTAGAATGCAAAATTTGTAATTCTTTGGCAGTAATAAGAAGAAAACTTGATCTTTTCCAATTCTTTAACAAGGCTGTAAATTGATACCCACTTTAATACTAATACGGCTTTTTTTCTTACGTAAACAATAAAAAGTGATATTACTTTTTTATCCAGAATTCTTCTTCCCAAACAAGACTTTCCGGATCATTACAAGTTAATGGATGCTGTTCCAGTTCCTGGTATACCTTATTTAATTGCTCTGTGGTAAGTAATCCCTCAAGATAAACAAACAACTCTCTTTCTTCGAAACGGATATGCTTATTTACCAGGTCTGCAAGGATGACAAAATCTCTTTTATCTGCTTCTGCGTCGAGGCTAAGTACCAGTTCCCGGATATGCTCATGCTCTTCCTTCAGTTGCTTTGCCATCGGATGATCAGCAGGCATATATGGCATCAAAATTTTTTCTTCCTGGTAAAAGTGAGGTTTGATATGTTGCTGCCAGTACCACAACGAATACCGGCGAAGCTTTTCCAACGGCGTTTTATTTTCTAATCCCTGTTTTATCTTCCATGCAAACAGCAATCCATCATGATGCTCACGGCTTAGCGGGGCGAGTTGCTTACTTCTTTTAATTGGTTTTATTTCTTGTGCCATACAGCGAAGGTATTTCATATTTGTTGCCCCCCGACTGACTCAGAACAATCTGGTAACTGATTTAGGACAGTACCCCTTGTTTTGTAAATCAATTGATTAAATTATCTAAAGAAGGCCAATAGCTCCGGTCAACAGGACCTCCTTCAATTTATTATTATGCAACTATTAAGAACAGGAATGATATCCACACAACCCGGTTCACTTTTTTTCAAATGCTTTCCGGATAGTGCAATAACAAAAATATTATTGACGGGAAAGCAAATCTTAATCATCTATCTCGTATGAATACTATAGGCAAATCGTTTCTTTACAAAAAAAATCATTAACTAAATTTTCTTACTCAAAAACTCTATTCACAACCTGTGAATAAGTAACTTTAGGAAGTCACAATATTGCTAAGTAATATTGATGCAGAAGGGTAAGGCTTCTGTAATCGGGCAGAAGACGCTAAATTAATCCGGTACTACTCTTCGCCGGCTTTGTGAAACATAAACCGAAGTGCATTGACAGACACTATCATCAACCTTGAAACCGTAAACCCTATTGAATTTTTTGGTGTAAACAACGGTAAGCTCGACATCCTCAAAAAGAAATTTCCCCTGTTGAAAATTCTCTCCCGCGGTACGCAGTTAAAGCTGAGTGGTGCCCCTGAGCAAATTGAAAATGCAAGGGAAAAAATCTCACTCATTGTATCCTACCTGGAGCGGAATGGCCACATGAGCCAGAACTACTTTGAACAGGTACTGGGTGGTGATGACGCAGAAACAATCGATCATTTTAAGGAGAAGAACCCCAACGAAGTATTGGTGTTTGGGCCCAACGGAAAATCGGTGAGGGCAAGAACCGCCAACCAGAAAAAACTGGTGCAGGAATCCGAAAAGAATGATATTGTTTTTGCCATCGGTCCTGCAGGTACCGGTAAAACGTATACTGCTGTTGCACTGGCAGTACGGGCATTAAAAAATAAACAGGTAAAGAAAATCATACTTACAAGACCTGCAGTAGAAGCTGGTGAAAGCCTCGGTTTTCTTCCCGGCGATTTGAAAGAAAAGATCGACCCTTACCTGCGGCCGTTGTATGATGCGCTGGATGATATGATACCAGCTGATAAGCTGGGTTATTACATGACCACCCGTACCATTGAGATAGCACCGCTTGCTTATATGCGTGGCCGTACATTGGATAATGCATATATCATACTTGATGAGGCCCAGAATGCCACCGAACTTCAATTGAAAATGTTTTTGACCAGGATTGGTGCCAATGCTAAAGCTATCATTACCGGTGATATGACACAGGTTGACCTGCCAAGAAACCAGCGCAGTGGCTTACAAATGGCCACCCGTATACTCAGGCATATCGACGGAATTGCACATATTGAGCTTGATGAAGAAGATGTGGTGCGCCACCGGTTAGTGAAAGCTATCATCAAAGCATATAATAAGGAACATGAAAAAGAGGCCGAAGAATATGCAAACCGGCAAACACCGCCAATCATTAAAAAGGAGAAACCGGAATAGCATCAAAACTTATAATTATTTTGCAGGAATGAAAAGAAGTGTGATTGTCTTTTTATTCCTGCTTTTTTTATGTTTCTCCTGTAATGTACAGAGGGAGAAATCTATTGACCCGGTAACACTGGCAGTTAATTTCCAACTGATCAATAATGTGAAACCGCTGATTAAAAGCGGTGATATTATTTTCCGTAATGGAATCGATGAAGTAAGCCAGGCAGCCAGGAGCATGAACCGGAAAGACACTTCTTACTCCCATTGTGGTGTACTTTTCATAGAGAACGATAGTGTGGTAGTATACCATGCCCTGGGTGGCAGTTACAATCCCGGCCAAAAACTGCTGCGGGAACCAATAGACAGCTTTTGCAATCCTAAAGACAATAATGCGTTCGGCATTTACCGTTATTCCCTTTCAGGCGATCAGCTTCTTTTAATGCAGCAAACAGTACTCAACCACTACAAACAAGGGCTAAAATTTGATATGTACTTCAATTATTTCAGCGATGATAAAATGTATTGCTCTGAATTTGTTTTTAAATCCCTGAACAAGTCTTATGGAGGGGCCTTATCCGGGTATATCAGGCTTGATACGATCCCATTTGGAGTTACCACAGACGATATTTTTCTGCACCCCCAGTGCAAAATGATAAAGAAGGAAAGTTTTAAACTTTGATCTCTTATTTATTCTTAATTGCTACTTTTGGCCCTTAAACCATTTAACACATGAAAAAAGTAATGAACTCAATTCTTGCCGTTGCGGTAATAGCCCTCGCAATAGCAGGATGTAAAGGCAAGGACGGTGTGGCCGATAACCCTAAAGCCGTTCTGATCGCCTTCTTTGAAAGAATGTCCAAAAAAGACCTGGAAGGCGCTGCAAAACTGGCAACCAAAGACAGTAAGGGCACCATGGATATGATGAAAAAAGCGATGGATATGGCCGAGAAAATGAAGGGCACACAAAAAGAGGACGATGATCCTGCTGAAGATTTCAAGAATATGGAAGTTGGCGATGCAAAGATCGATGGTGATAATGCTACCGTATCCGTTACCAATAAAAAGAAAAATGAAACTGTTGATTTCCCATTGAAAAAAGAAGGTGGTAGCTGGAAAGTTGACTTCAGCATGGGTACATTGATGAAAATGGGTATGGACAAAGCCAAGCAAGACGGTAAAGAAATAGATCAGGAGGATATTGATAAAATGAAAAACTTCAATATGGACTCCCTTCAAAATCAAATAAATTCTGCACTTGATACGGTCAAAAAAGCACTTAGTCCTGAAAATATGGACAAAATGAAAGATGCCATGAAAGAGCTGGAAAAAATGAACCAGTAAGAGCGGCCTTATGATATTTTTACAAACACCCCTTTCCAAGGGGTGTTTGTATTTACAACCGTTAAACTTTTAGTATTTTGCAACTATGAATATCCGAGTCATTCTTACCTGCTTTAGCTTCTTGTTTATTATTATTTCCTGTAAAAACGAAGAGAAATCCTCGCAATCAGAAAATAATCTTGATGCAGCCAGAAATTTTATCCGTTCAGCACTGGATGGTAAATTCAATGAAGCCAGGAACTATATGTTGCAGGATTCACTTAACAATAATTACCTGGATGTGGCAGAACGATCTTATAAAAACTCTGACCAGGCAGTAAAGGATAACTACAGGGCTTCAACAATAATAATCCACAACCTGAGCGATATTAATGATTCTGTCTCTTTGCTGATCTATTCCAATTCATTTAAGAATGATCATGATACACTCAGGATTATAAGAGGAAACGATAAGTGGCTGGTTGATCTTAAATACCTGTACCAGCATGATGTTGACACCAATTATAATAGAGTAACAACCAACGACACTTTGCAATGATCAAAAACATCCTTTTGGTGGGATTGGGTGGCGGGCTCGGCAGTATTGCCCGGTATTTGTGCCAGCGTTGGTTTGCAGAAGTATACTCTCATTCATTTCCCTGGGGAACATTTGCAGTGAACATTACCGGTTGTTTTTTAATTGGTGTTTTCTGGGGCTTAAGTTTTCGGTCTTTTGACAGCAACGAACACTGGAAATTGTTTTTAATGACGGGTATTTGCGGAGGCTTTACTACCTTTTCTGCTTTTACCCTGGAAGGTATTGGGCTCATTAAAGAAGAAAAACTGGCTTTGTTCTTCTCCTATGTTGCCGCCAGTGTATTGCTTGGTGTAGCAGCCACCTATACAGGAATGAAATTAACGAGATAAAAATACAAGTATGTTACATGTATTACACCCCTGGCATGGCGCCACTTATGGAGAAAAAGCTCCGGCTACTGTAAACGCAATGATAGAGATCCCCCAGGGTTCCCGTTCTAAATATGAAGTGGATAAGACCACCGGGTTATTAAAACTGGACAGGGTTATTTATTCCTCCTTTCAGTACCCGATCAACTATGGTTTCATTCCTCAAACCCTTGGATTAGATAATGATCCCCTTGATATATTGGTTATCTGCTCTCAATCGATCCAGTCTCTTTGCCTGGTAGAAGCAAATGTGATCGGCAATATGCAAATGATCGACAGCGGGCAGGAAGATGATAAAATAATCGCCGTAGCTGCAAAAGATCCTTCTGTCAATCATATCACAAGAATGGAAGAGTTACCACAACATTTTCTGCTGGAACTGAGAAATTTTTTCGAACAGTATAAAGTATTAGAAAATAAAAAAGTCGAGATTGATACTTTCCAGGACCAGTTAATAGCATATAAAATCATCAAAGATTCTATTAATCTGTATAACGAAACATTTAAAAAATAAGCGGTGGATACCAACCAAAAACATACTATGGCTACACAATTAATAATAACAGCCCTGCTGATCGGGTTGTCGGCCGGCATACTTAGCGGGCTGGTAGGTGTGGGAGGAGGTATAATAATGGTACCAGCTCTTGTTTTCTTTATGCATTATACCCAACACCAGGCACAAGGAACATCACTGGCAGTGCTTACTTTACCCGTTGTTATACTCGCCTCTGTATATTATTATCATCAGTGTCAAAAACTGGGGACGCCAATCGATCTTAAAGTTGTTGGCTTGCTGGCTATCGGGTTTATTATCGGGGGCTTTTTTGGCGGTAAGATAGCTTTAACCATTAACCAGGATATGCTGAAAAAGATATTTGCGATCATTCTTTTTTATACAGCCTTCAAAATGCTGAGCTGGGATGCAATGATCATAAAATGGGTAAAAGGAATTCTTTAAACTCTACCACAGCCGTCTTATTGCTTCCAGCTTATATGTTCGCTTGCCGGTTTCCGAATTAACGATACCCTTCTTATCAATCGAGTCAATTCTCACTTTACCTGATGCATGGATGATCTGCTGTTCGTTAAGCAAAATACCAGTGTGTATTATAGTTTCCTTGTCATTAAAGAAGGCCAGGTCGCCTGCCTGTGCTTCACTTAACTTTTTAACCACTTTTCCTTCCTGGGCCTGCTGCCAGGCATCACGGGGGAGGTCAATTCCCATTAATTTAAATACTACCTGGACAAACCCGCTGCAGTCGATACCCAATGGAGTGCGGCCTCCCCACATATAAGGCACATGGAGCCATGCCAACGCCAATTGTCTTACCCTTTCTGCCTCTGGCTTTTGTGCAGCCAGATCAACTACATTTCCGTCAAAGCTATAATCAAGCTTACCCAGTTTGCCTTTGCCGTCATCAAACAATGGAAGTGATGAACCAGCCGGAACATATACTCTTTTTTCGCCAAAAAAAATGGCACTCATCATATCTGCTGTTATGTAGTTACTTTTTTGCCCGGCACTTTTTTCATCAATTTCTTCCAGCATTGTATGGGTCATCCAGCCTTCATACCCATCATGAAGGCTGCGGATCTTCACCCACAGATCACCTTTTGTTTTAAGTATCTGTACGGCTTCTCCAAAGAGTAATTGGTTCACCATCTCCTTATTATGACGGGGTTTTCGTCTTACCGGTGCCGCAGGCACCGAAACAGCAGCATAGTCCATTGCTAAATCTTTTGCCGAAAATATGAAATGTATCAGCGTAAAATTTTGTTGAAATTGTCAAATCCTGCATCTTACATTAACAAATAGTTACTCCCCGCTTGTGAAGGCTGATAAATACCAGCATATAACCGACCAGGAACTGCTTGAACAGTTTTATGCCGACCATAATAATGAATGGCTGGGTATATTATTACAGCGTTATACTCTCCTGTTGCTGGGTGTTTCCATGAAGTATTTAAAAAATGAAGAGGAAGCAAAAGACAGCGTACAACAGATCTTTTTAAAAGTGATACAGGAATTGCAGAAATATAAAGTGGAATATTTCAAATCCTGGCTGTATATGGTAGCCAAGAACCATTGCCTGATGAAGCTGAGGGAGAAACAGGGTAAATTAACAGCAGAGATCAATGACAAACTCGCTGCTAAGCCGGAAGAAGAAACAGACCGGAACGCTATGCTGCAAAATGATCACACATTAGAACTCATGGAATTATCACTTAAAGAACTGAACCCGGAGCAACAGCAATGTGTAACTTTGTTTTACTTGCATAAGAAAAGCTACCAGGAAGTCAGTGATGAAACAGGATACAATATGCTGCAGGTGAAAAGCTATATACAGAACGGCAAACGAAACCTGAAACTATTGATCGAAAAAAAACTACAAGACAAAGCGAAGCGATAAAAAATGTCAGAAAACTATAAAGACATATTATCTAATCTTTCCAAAGATGTTGACCAGGAAACATTACTGTTATACCTGCAGGGAAAACTATCTGAAGAAAAGAAACATGAAGTAGAAAAACAGTTATTGCAAAGTGATTTTGAAGATGATGCAGTGGAAGGCCTGCAGGAATTCAAGGATAAAGAGCAACTGCAGTACATGGTGGAAATGCTGAACCATGACCTGAAGAAAAGAACGGAAAAGAAAAAGAAACGACGGGAGAAAATGAGGATACCAGATCAACCGTGGATCTATATTTCAATACTTATCCTTTTATTGCTGATAGTACTATCATATGTTGTAGTAACAAGACTGTTAAAAAATTAATCAGTA
>CAZTKV010000064.1:12938-14405 GCA_964614285.1 uncultured Chitinophaga sp.
AATTAATCAGTATTTGACCTTCCCTTCCCAGTTCTTCCATGCTACAAATACCTCTTTAGCTACCGGATGAGGATGATGTACAAAAGGGATCTTTCTGTCTTTCATTGTGGCATTGATCTCGCCATAAATAAAGTCATCATCAAATTCTATAGCAGCCGCTTCTTCCCGGGTATTGGCATAGATCACCCTTCGGGGCCTGGCCCAGTAGATAGCACCCAGGCACATGGGGCAAGGTTCACAACTGCTGTATATATCACAACCGGTCAATTGATAAGTGCCCAGTTTGCCACAGGCCTGGCGAATGGCCACCACCTCTGCATGGGCGGTAGGGTCATTGGAAGAGGTAACCTGGTTACATCCCTCACCTATTATTTCCCCATTCAATACGATCACACACCCAAATGGGCCACCTTTTCCGCCATTCATTCCCTGCTTCGATAATTCTATGGCCCTTTCCAGGAATTTACTATCAATTTCGCTGTACATAATTGGTTTTTAAGTGATAAAACTCTATTCCACTGGTTCTAGATCTGTGCAAAACTGTGGATTAATCCCGGATTTTCCACAGTTTATTCACCGAATCAGCCTGAATATGAAGTTAATATTAATTTTAGGTTAACTCCCTTTTTCCCTCAGGAAAGCTATCTATCTTACCTGAGACAATTAAATTATTTGCTATGAGATGGGAAACAGTTGCTTCCAGTTCCGATAATGAAGTTTATCATTTATACAAGAATGACAAAAAAATACTGACGCTTACTTTACACTCCTTCTCAAATTCGGCAAGAATAGAAAGCGAAACTGAAAAAAGGGTTTTCCTTATTCGAAAAGAAGGTTTTCTCAGAAATAAAACAGTGCTTCGTAATGAATATGGTATCAAGATCGGCGAACTCGGTCATGAGAACACAGAGCACTTTATTGATCTGAATAATGAACGGTTCTTTTACACCATTCATAATAATCCACTGGCAGAACTGGTCATTTATAAAGAATCAAAGGAGCAGCCTTTTGTGGTTTGCGGGCTTAATACAGAAAATGGAAGTACCGATGTGCATTTCAAAAAGAATAAAGAAATTTCAAGTACTTCGTATCCCAGTCTGTTAATGGCACTGTGCTGGTATATGTTCCTTCCTGTTACAAAAGAAAACGTTCCGGAGTTCGCTGCATAAATTACAGGTCATGCCATGTTTGTTTGGCAAACTGTTCCAATGAAGGGTCTCTTGCTGCCATGAGCAGCAGCACACAATCATCAGTAAGATGTGACCGAACAGAAGAAAGAAAATCATTCCTGTCCTCAACAAAAAAAGCAGATTTACCGAGTGCTTTCAGATCATTGATCAGATCATTGGCTGAAATATCTTTTACTGCTGTGCCCCCGGCATAATATATTTCACTCATCCATATCTCATCATCCGGCCTTAATGTATGAGCTATCTCACCTACAAAATCTTCCCGTAAAAATTTTGT
>CAZTKV010000065.1:0-12086 GCA_964614285.1 uncultured Chitinophaga sp.
TTACAGGAAAAGCTGAAAAGCTTGACATTGATGGTGATACTGGCAGCAAATTCAAAGGAGAAGATATGTCGACTACTAATTGTAATGTAGCTGTTAGCACAGGAGCAATCATTACTGTTATGGCGGAAAAAGAACTACAGGTAAAGGCCAATACAGGTGGAGTTGTGAAGTATAAAGGGAATGCCTCCATACGGGAAATAAAAACCAATACAGGCGGGGTTGTTTCAAAAATCTAAATCATTTTCAACTAAACAATATGAAAAAAATAATATTACTGTTTACCGGTGTAGTTTTCAGTCTTGGTGTTATTGCCCAGATAAATGACCCGAATGCCCAGGTAAGAGAAGCAAAAAATTTTCATGGTATCAGTGTATCTAATGCCTTTGATGTTTACCTCAACCAAAGTAATGAGGAGGCAGTAGCGGTGAGTGCAGCCAGCACCAAAGACAGGGATATGATAACAGTAGAAGTAAAAAATGGAGTATTACATATTGGTCTTCATAAGGACTGGAAATGGAACAAGGGAAATAAAAAACTGAAGGCCTATATTTCCTTTAAGGAGATAGATAAACTTATAGTTAGTGGAGCCTGTGATGTATATATAACTGGTGTGTTAAAAGCAGAATCACTGTCTATTAACCAATCGGGTGCAAGTGATGTAAAAGGAAAACTGGAAGTTGGTAAACTTACAGTGGATTTGAGTGGTGCTTCTGATATGACAGTGACTGGAAGAGCTACACAACTTTCCGTGGAAGCAAGCGGAGCCAGCGATTTTAAGGGGTTTGATCTCGTAACAGAAACCTGTGAGGCAAGAGCTTCCGGAGCCAGTGATGTGAAGGTTACAGTAAATAAGGAACTCTCAGCGCAGGCAAGCGGGGCCAGTGATGTGAAGTATAAAGGTAATGGGGTTATTCGTGATATTAAGAGCAGTGGTTCCAGCAGCGTTTCCCGGGGATAATCATTTATTCATAAGTACAGCCATGAAAAGCGTCCTGATTTTTCAGGACGTTTTTTCTTTGGAAAGTTTGTTCAATACGGTTAACTTTGCCCTCCAACATCGCGAAGTAGAGCAGCGGTAGCTCGTTGGGCTCATAACCCAAAGGTCGGGAGTTCGATCCTCCCCTTCGCAACAACAGGAAGCCATCCGCATTGCAGATGGCTTTTTTAAATTTTCCGAAACAGTTGCAGCTTCAACTGGCAAAGGATTGACTACCTCCTCATCTTCTTGCTGCCTGAAGTATGCACCTCCAGGTTAAATAATGAAATCAGGATTTGTAAACATATTTGGCAGACCCAATGCCGGTAAAAGCACTTTGCTCAATGCACTAATGGGCGAAAAACTGGCTATTGTATCACCTAAAGTGCAAACTACCCGGCACCGTATAAAGGGCATTTTGACAGAAAAAGAATACCAGGTGATCTTTTCAGACACCCCGGGTATCATTGAACCTAAGTATAAGCTGCATGAAAAAATGATGCTGGCTGTAAAAAGTGCATTGGAAGATGCCGATGTAGCCATGCTGCTGGTGGATGTAAAAGAGAATTGGGAGGAGTGCGACCAGATTTTTTCAGCTCTGAAGCTAAGAGTGCCTGCAATTGTTGTAATAAATAAAATTGACCTTGCTACTGAAGAAAAAATAAAGGAAGCAATTGCCTTTTTCAAAGCCAGGCCGTATTGTAAAAAGGTTATCACTATTTCAGCTCTCTCAGGTATAAATAAGAAAAAGCTTTTAAATACTATACTGGAGTTTTTACCAGAAGGAGAACCCTTTTATGACGGAGATGATATCAGTGATTTGAATACCCGTTTTTTTGTAAGTGAACTGATCCGGGAAAAGATATATGAATTGGCGCAGGACGAGATACCCTACCATACTGCTGTATTGGTACGGGAGTACCAGGAGAAAAATACATTGGTTAAAATAGTTGCAGATATTATAGTTCATCGGGAGACGCAGAAAGCGATCCTGATAGGAGAGAAAGGGTCTATGATAAAAAAGATCGGAACAGAGGCGAGGAAGAATATTGAGTCATTTATTCAACAGAAAGTTTTTTTGGAATTATTTGTGAAAGTAAAACCGAAGTGGAGAGAGAATGAGTTACAGTTGAAGGAATACGGTTATTAATAAAAAATTATGTCATTTACAGTTGCAATAGTAGGAAGACCCAACGTAGGGAAAAGTACACTCTTTAACCGGTTGCTTGAGCAGCGGAAGGCTATCGTTGACGACATCAGCGGTGTTACCCGTGACAGGCAATATGGCGTTACTGACTGGAATGGGAAAACTTTTAATGTAATAGATACCGGCGGTTTCGTAGCAGGCAGCGAGGATATCTTTGAGAAAGAAATAGCCAAGCAGGTGTTAGTTGCTGTAGAGGAAGCGAATGCCATTATTTTTATGGTGGATGCAGCAACTGGTATGACAGATCTTGATGATTCTATGGCTGCTGTTTTACGCAGAGGCATTAAACCCGTTTTTTTGACTGTTAACAAGGTAGATAATAACGACCGGCTATTAGAAGCATCAGAGTTTTATAGTCTTGGCTTTGATAACATTCACTTCATTGCGGCTGCCAGCGGTAGTGGTACCGGTGAGCTGCTTGATGAAATTGCAGCACTAATAACAGAAGATGCTTCAGAAGAGACAAAAGAGATTGCTGCTTTGCCAAAGTTTGCAATTATCGGCCAGCCTAATACCGGCAAATCTTCTCTGCTGAATGCATTGATAGGAGAGGAAAGAACAATTGTAAGTGATATAGCAGGTACTACCAGAGATACCATTCATACACATTACAATCTTTTCCAAAAAGAATTTGTATTAATTGATACGGCTGGTATCCGGCGTAAAGCCAAAGTACATGAGGATTTGGAATTCTATTCAGTAATACGGGCTATTAAGGCAATGGATGAAGCAGATGTCTGTTTACTATTGTTAGATGCAGAGAAAGGTATTGCCGCACAGGATCTGAATATTTTTAGCCTGGCTGCCAAAAAGGGAAAAGGTATTGTAGTGCTGGTGAACAAGTGGGATTTGGTAGCTAAGGAAACAAATACCGCAAAAGAATACGAGAAAGAGCTGAAAAAGAGATTTGCTCCTTTCAGCGATGTACCAATTTTATTTATATCGGCTAAGGAAAAGACAAGGATATTTAAGGCTATCGAACTGGCACTGCAGGTATATGAGAACCGTCAGCGGAGGATACCAACATCTGAACTGAATGACAGAATGCTGAAAGCTATTCAATCATACCATCCGCCTGTAGTAAGAGGCAACCCGATTAAGATAAAATTCATAACACAATTGCCAACGGCGGTACCATCTTTTGCCTTTTTCTGTAATTTTCCCGATGATATAAAGCAACCGTATAAAAACTACCTGGAAAATCAATTAAGAGAAAATTTTGATCTTACAGGTGTGCCTGTGAGGATTTTCTTCAGGAAAAAATAGTTAGTTAGCAGGTTTAACAGGACCTGTTAAAAAGACAATTATCATTATCTGTTCTGTCAGACAAGAGTACCGTTTTGCATCCTGCTATTCAGCGAAACATCCTATATATTCATCAACAGGGGTCACTTAGTTACAGCGCTATTGTAGTAATGATAGCCTCTGCCTGTTTTTTAAACTTTGTATATTCTTCTTGTTGCTGAAGGATAAAACTATTGTCTTCTAGTTTGCCTAGTACGTTATCCATTTCCTTTTGCGTGTCATACACCATTTGACGGAATGGGTTCTGGTAATCTTTAGCCCTTGATTCATATATGCCCTTTGTCATCCATTCCCTGGTGGCAACAGCTTGCCTTAGAAGAGTTATAAATATCTTTTTAGAGAAGCTGCCGGGTCTTAATTTTAATATTTCTAACAGGGAGGCAAAGGCGTGCTGAAATTTGTCAACAGGATAGTTGCTGCTCTTTTTGTTGTATAACTCATGTACCTGGTCCCAACTATGTATTTTGCCACTTCGGACTGAGCGGATAAGTGAATTAACTGCGGTTCCAGGTATCAATTGTCCGCCAATATTTTTCCATTGAGTGCGGACAGGAGACTTAGGAAGTTTGGTAACCAGGTCTTTCCAGCTTAGAATATTGTGATTCTCTATGAACCTGATCAATTCAGTAATACCATAATAAGTTATTAGTTCTTTATAAAGATGATATGCTTCAGCTGTTTTCACTAGCTGAACTTTCCGGCGGCTATTTTCAAAATTTTCTGCTAAGATTTCTAATTTTTCGACCATTGATCTTTCATTTTCAAGGAGAAATGCTCCTTTTTTTATCAGGTCTTTGGGGGGTATTTGTTTTTTCCCCTTTTGGTAATAGGCTTTTGCAGTAAGTTTTTTAAGCAGTTCAATTGTGTCAAACATTTCATTTACACTGTCAGGCGCCAGAAAATCGTACTCAATGGCCTGTGTTTTGTCAAGCCGTTTGTCACGGCTCACATACTTCCCTGCATTCCTTGCCAGAGCATACATGTTATACATGAACCAGTAACCCGGCATCACTATTAATTTGTCATTGCTGACATCATTGCTGATCAAAGAAAAAGGAATAGGAATATTTAGCTCTGCGGGAAAATCACCTTTTGCAATGATCGTAAAGGAGGCAAATTTGGAATTATGCTTAAGGCTTACACATAAGCCGGGCCAGAACCCCCGGCCGGCAATTATTTCCCCATCGGCACCCCTTGAATTATGATTGGAGCCAATTGTTGCTCCTGCTGCCATATTTGTTTGTCCTAATACCGTGGCGGCACACAAAAATGAATTGTTATGGTGTTGCTCATGTGCCGGGAAGATAAGAGAGTTTAAGACCTCACAGCAGGAGATGGTTGAATTATCACCAAGAAAAGAATTGATAAGCCTGGCGCCATATTTTAACTGTGAGTTTTCACCCATTATAAAGCGAACCGCTTTCACACCATAGAATATCCTGCAACCAAAGCCGATTATACCATTTACGAGTTCGCAACCTTCTCCAATTTGTGATTTGGCATCAGGGGAGGAATTGATAGTAAGGTTCTTTAATTTATTTGCTCCTTTGAGATAGGCATCACTGCCAATCCAGACATCTTTTATGATCTTGCAATTCTTGATTACAGTCCGGTCGCCGATTTTTCCATAATAGCCTCTTTTGGTATCAAATTTTTTATCTGTGAATTCTTTGAATTTTTGTAATAGTTTTTCATCATCTCTGTACTTTGACCATAACCAGGCATCGCCCGCCTGCATTCCGTTGAAAGGGAGTACACTTCGTCCGGCGTTTTCATTGCAAATCTCCATCCAGATACGAACTGATTCCTTTTCGCCCTCTTTCAAAACCCCATTCCCAAATTTCGAATGATCAGTGGTGGCCAACTCATTAATGTTCACAAGCATTACATCATTACCAATGATATAATGACTCATGAAGTTGACATTATCAATAACCACATTATCGCCAATATCACAGCTAATGATTGTACTGTTATATAGGCCAACTGGCATATGCAGGTTATTGAACTCATGAAAGTAGGGTTCCAGTTTTCCTATTCTGACCAGGCCAAAAAATGAACATCGTTTAACAAGCTTAGGATCAAAGGAGTTTGACACAAGCACTTTGGACCAGTCATCAGAACTGTTGTCATTTTTTTCAAGAATCTTTATTTCTGAGGTATTCAGTTTCCGGTACTTTATCCCACTTCTGTTCTGGATATTCCGCAGATAGTATTCATTCTTTCCTTTAGGAATATATTCTTTAGCTATAAAGCCATATCCGAGTGATGAAATCGCTTTTTTGGTGATGTGGTTCATACTTGTTTACCGGGTCTTTATTCAACCGTTACGGATTTGGCCAGATTTCTGGGTTTATCAACGTCACAGCCTTTGACAACGCCAATATAATATGCTAAAAGCTGTAATGGAATTGCACTTAGCATGGGTGCCAGTATCTCATCTGCTTCTGGTACAATCATCACATCTTCAGACAAAGCTGTAGAAGCATCATCTCCTTCAGTGATAACAGAAATTACCTTACCCTTTCTGGCCTTTATCTCCTGCATGTTACTGATCACCTTTTCGTGATATGAATCCTTTGTGGCTACAAATACAACAGGGAGATTTTCATCAACCAATGCAATTGGTCCATGTTTCATTTCAGCAGCCGGATAGCCTTCAGCATGTATATAAGATATCTCTTTCAGTTTTAAGGCGCCTTCAAGTGCTACAGGAAAATTGTAGCCACGGCCCAGGTATAAAAAATCTCTTGCATCTTTATACTTTTCAGCCAGTGCCCTGATGTTCTCACTGTGTTTTAATGTCCAGGCAACTTTCTCGGGGACTTCCTGCAATTCTTTCAAAAGGTGCATATATCGTTTATGCGGAATAGTTCCCTTGATGTATCCAATCTTAAGTGCTATCATTGTGAGAACAGCTAATTGGGCAGTGAAAGCTTTTGTAGAAGCAACGCCAATTTCGGGGCCTGCATGTGTGTAGGCACCTGCATGACTCATTCTTGCAATAGAAGAACCTACAACATTCACCACTCCAAGTATGATAGCACCTTTCGCTTTTGCATTTTCGATAGCTACCAATGTATCAGCTGTTTCACCACTTTGTGATATAGCAATGATGACATCCCCTTTATTAATAACTGGGTTTCTGTACCTGAATTCAGATGCATACTCAACTTCCACATTAATGCGGCACAGTTCTTCAAAAATGTATTCTGCTATCAGGCCAGCATGCCAGCTGGTGCCGCAAGCTACCATGACGATCCGGTTGGCATTCATAATCTGTTCTGCATATTGCTGGATACCGCTCATTGTAATAGTGCCTTCGGTGGCGTCAAGTCTTCCACGCAAACAATCATAAATGGTTTGGGGCTGTTCAAAGATTTCTTTCAGCATGAAATGTTCGTATCCTCCTTTTTCGATGGCTGCCAGTTCTATATCGAGCTTTTGAACATAAGGAGTTATTTTTTCATTGCCGAGATTTTTCAGAATAAGCTCATTGGGCTTCACGATGGCTAATTCGTAATCATTTACGTACACTACTTCTTTTGTGTACTCCAGCATAGGCGAAGCATCAGAACCGAGGAAATGTTCTCCTTTTCCCACACCAATAACCAGGGGACTTCCTTTCCTTGCTGCGATGATTGTTTCAGGATCTTCTGAGTCAAGCAATAATATAACGTAGGCACCAGTTACCCTTTTCAGAGCCACTCTTACAGCTTCTTCTAATGAGCAATTATTATTCTTTTTTATTTCTTCAATGAAGTTTAATAAAACTTCGGTGTCGGTATCGCTGCTGAAAGTATAACCCTTATTGATCAGTTCCTTTTTTAACTGGTTATAATTCTCTATAATACCATTATGTATCATGGCCAGCTTGCCGCTCGATGATTGGTGGGGGTGGGCATTCCTGTCGCTGGGTTCTCCATGTGTAGCCCAACGGGTATGGCCGATGCCAACGTTGGAGTGAAGGTCTTTACCTACAATACTATCTTCCAGTTCGGCTACCTTGCCTTTTTTCTTGTAAACTTTCAGGCCGCCATTTTGTAGGGCTACCCCGGTACTGTCGTATCCGCGGTATTCAAGTCTTTTTAAGCCTTTGATAATGATGGGATAAGCTTCCCTGGGTCCGGTATATCCAACTATTCCACACATGGTTTTTGATTTAGTGCAGCAAAGGTATCATTTTCAAAACATGCAAACGATTGACCAGTTGCAAAACTCTAAAATCTGAAAAATATACCAGATACCAAAGCCGTCCCGGTAATATATGTTGTTCAAAGCAGAACCCCCTTAAGGAGCAAAAAGGCTGTACCGAAGTAGATCAGCAGGCCTGTTACATCAACCAATGTTGCAATAAAGGGGGTAGATGAAGTGGCAGGGTCAGCACCGAGTCTTTTCAATAACAGAGGTAACATTGAACCCATAATTGTTCCCCACAAAACCACGCCGATTACGGCGGTTCCGATTGCAAATCCTATGCGGATAAAATGTTCACCAAACAGGTTGAAAATGTGATACCCGCCAAAAACTATCAGGAAGCCTATTGCGCCCAATGTTACTCCCATATATAATCCTGATTGTATCTCCCGCCTGGCAATCTGCCACCAATCTTTGACAGTTATTTCGCCAAGTGCCATTGCCTGGATAATGAGGGTGGCAGCTTGGGAACCACTATTGCCACCACTGGAAATAATCAATGGAATAAAAGTGGATAATACCAGTACCTGCTCCAGTGTTTTTTGAAATCCCGACATGGCGGCAATGGTGAGTGTTTCACCAACAAAAAGAATGATCAGCCAGATTATTCTTTTCTTATACAATTTAAAGATAGGTACATCAAGGTATGGCTCTTCCAGGGCGGAGGTACCTCCCATTTT
Source organism: uncultured Chitinophaga sp. (assembly GCA_964614285.1). GTDB lineage: Bacteria > Bacteroidota > Bacteroidia > Chitinophagales > Chitinophagaceae > JJ008. The sequence continues at coordinate 8,366 of CAZTKV010000065.1, forward strand.
TTGCATGTCCTCACTGAACTCCTCACTCGCTACCCAAAGTATATCATCGATGGTAACTATACCAAGCAACTTATTGCTCTTGCTGACTACAGGCAATGCTACCCGGTTATTCATCTTAAACACCTCACCGGCCGTTTCCTGATCATCTTCCGGATGTAAGGCCACAAATCTTTCATCCATCAGCTCAGATACCTTTTTATCGGGTGGATTAAGAATAAACTCCCTGATACGTATGTCATCCAGCAATTCTCCTTTTTCATTTATGATGTAAATGACATTGATGGTTTCACTGTCTTTGCCAAATTTTCTTATAGTAGAAAAAACTTCTTCAATAGTATTCCAGGGATAAACGTATACATAGTCTGGCGTCATCAAACGGCCAATGCTGTTTTCAGGGTATCCTAATAGAGAAAGTGTTACTTTTCTTTCTTCAGGATCAAGGAGTTTTATAAGTTCCCGTACGACATTACTGGGTAATTCTTCCAGAAAATCAGTACGATCATCTGCCGGCAATTCATTTAATAAGGAAGCAGTGGTATTGGCCGGTAAATCATGAATTACACTTTTTTGGACTGAAAGGTCAAGTATTTTGAAAACACTGGCTGCCCGGTGAACAGACATATTGGCGATGATCTGGCTTTGATAGTCAGAAAATTCATCAACCAATTGGGCTACATCACTGATATTCTGATCATCCAGGAAATCCCTGATCTGCAATTTATCTTCTGACCTGATGATTGCTTCAAATTGCTCTTGTAAAGTAGGTTGATCCAGTTCCAATGACATAGTTCAAAAATACGAACTACAGGGTTATTTGTAAGAAAACGAAGAATGTGACACTATTGAGAAATATACTTACTTCGTATACACTAAATTAAATAATAATGGTTCTTCCCTTCTTATTTGTGGCTCCATCTGAAAAAAGAGGCAGAGGCATGTTTACATCAGAAGACATAGCCGCAGGCACTGTCATAGAGATATCACCCGTTATTATTATGAGCAGGAAGGAGAGGGAGTTGCTTGATCAGACGCTTTTGCACGACTATATTTTTGAATGGGGAGAAAAAAAGGATAGGTGCTGCATGGCGCTTGGCTATGTGCCGGTTTATAACCATTCTTATGAAAGCAATTGTGAGTACGAAATGGATTTTGAACAGGAACAGATAAGTATAAAGACAATGAGACGGGTAAAAGCAGGAGAGCAGTTATTTATCAATTACAATGGTGATTGGAACGATACAACACCTGTTTGGTTCGAAGTGCAATAAAAAACCGTTCCGGTTATTGATCGGAACGGTCAAAATATTTTCCTGAATAGGTTATTTATTGGAAGCTGATCTGGCCCCTGATTTCACCGCCGGGGTAGGCGGCTGTATGAATGTTTACATAATAGTTACCATTCAAAAGATCCTGTTCTTTTACCACAACACCATCTACCAGTAAAGTTCCTTTATACGTACCACAGGAAGTAATACTAATAGTGGGACATTTTATAATAGCCGAAGTGGAAAAGGTTTGGACCACACCAGCTGCAAAACCTGTAGGGGCTAATCCGTGAATATGCATAGCAGTTACTGCTCCGGTTAATCCTGACCATTTAATAGTATAAGTCAATATTCTTGTTTCCTTTGTGTAGAATACGTCCATTGAACCGAGTGCCGCTGAAGGAACTGCAGGGGTTTCCTGCGCCCCGCTCAATACAATGCCATTCTTTTGAAAATCCGTGATCTTTTTCATCTCCTCATCTGGTTCACATGATGAAATGGAGAGTAATAATGAAAATAGAAGAAGGGGTAAAGCAGTTAATTTGATCAATTTCATGATTCTGGTATTTGAGGTAAAAATAAGAAGTTTTTTGAATTGACAATATTTTAAAAAAAGGGCCTAAATGCCTGTGTGGAAACTGTTTATTTCAGCTTGCTTTTGATTTCCTGGAGCTTTAACAATGCTTCTACCGGTGTCAGCCGGTTGATATCGATTCCCTCCAGCAATTTTCGGATATCGTCAAAGGTTTCACTGTGGGCATCAAAGATGGAAAGCTGCATTTTTGGGGCAGAAATCTTTTTCATGGCATCGCCAATATCCTCACTCACATGTTTGGTCTCCAGTTGTTTCAGGATTTCATTGGCCCTGTCAATCAGTGATGGAGGCATCCCGGCCATTTTAGCCACATGTATACCAAAACTGTGGGTACTACCACCACGGGCCAGTTTGCGCAGAAAAATGATCTTATTCCCCACTTCTTTATTAGTGACATGATAATTTTTTACCCTTGGAAATTTTTCCTCCAGCTCATTCAATTCATGATAGTGGGTGGCAAACAGCGTTTTCGGCTGATGCGGCGAGTTATGTAAATGTTCAGCAATACTCCAGGCAATGGAAATACCATCATAAGTGGAAGTGCCTCTTCCTATTTCATCCAATAGAATCAAACTTCTGCCTGTAATGTTATTAATGATAGAAGCAGTTTCATTCATCTCCACCATAAATGTGGACTCACCGCCGGATAAATTATCGGAGGCGCCGACCCGGGTGAATATTTTATCCGTTAAAGATATCCTGGCTTCTGCAGCAGGGACAAATGAACCGGTATGAGCCATCAGCGTAATCAATGCGGTTTGCCGCAGCAGAGCCGACTTGCCACTCATATTTGGCCCGGTCAGTATAATTATCTGTTGTTCAGCCTTATTCAGTTCAAGATCATTGCTGATATATGGCTCTCCAACAGGAAGGTTTCTTTCGATTACAGGATGCCTGCCATCTTTTATGATCCATTCATCGCCTGTGTGCAATTGTGGTTTTTTATACTGATACTGGATGGCATTGTGCGCAAAGCAGCATAGGCAATCCATAATGGCCAGCAGGTTGCCGTTGGTCTGTACAGGTGCCAGGTAATCAAAAAGTTCATTCAGTAATGCTTCATATAACTCCCCTTCAATCTTCAAAATCTTTTCTTCGGCTCCCGTGATTTTTTCTTCGTATTCTTTTAATTCGGGTGTAATGTAACGTTCAGCATTGGCCAGTGTTTGCTTGCGCATCCATTCAGCCGGTACTTTATTTTTTTGAGAGTTGGTTACTTCCAGGTAATAACCGAAAACATTATTATATCCAATCTTCAGCGAACCGATACCTGTTTTTTCTGCTTCTTTTAATTGCAGTTGTGTTAAATACTCTTTTCCGCTGAATGCAATTTTCCTGAGTTCGTCCAGTTCATTGCTTACCCCGCTGTTCATCATGCCTCCTTTAGCAGCAAGGGCGGGTGGATTATCAACGATTTCTTTAAATATTTTTTCTGCAATATAAGGACAGGGATTCAGCGCATCACCCAATCGTTTCAGGTATTCATTGGCAGATGATAAACATATTTGTTTTACGGCATCCGCCTGTTTCAGGCCCCTTGCCAGTTGCAATACCTCTCTGGGATTGATTTTTTTCATGGGTATTTTGGAAACCAATCTTTCGATATCCCCACATTGTTTGATGTGTTGGCTTATCTTGTTCCGCAGATCTGTTTCTTTTATCAGGTATTCAACAGTGTCTAAGCGCTCATTTATTTTCTGGATATCTTTTAAAGGAAAGACAATCCAGCGTTTCATCAACCGGGCACCCATTGGTGAAACGGTATTGTCCAGGATGCTGAGCAGTGTATGATTTCCTTCAGAATTCCCATACACTAATTCAAGGTTCCGGATGGTGAACCGGTCCATCCATAAGAAATCAT
>CAZTKV010000065.1:12186-14266 GCA_964614285.1 uncultured Chitinophaga sp.
CCATACACTAATTCAAGGTTCCGGATGGTGAACCGGTCCATCCATAAGAAATCATCAAGGTCAATCCGTTGCAGTGAAATAATGTGTTGCAGGTTGGGATGTTCGGTATCCTTTAAATAATGGATAATGGCTCCTGCAGCAATCAAGCCATTTTTCAGTTCTTCAACACCAAATCCCTTTAAGGAATGAGTTTGAAAATGTTTCAGCAATATATCTTCTGCATAGGCATTATCAAAAATCCATTCATCTAAAGTGTATGTGTAAATCTTACTATTAAAATACTCTTTGAATTTTTTTTGCTGGTGCCGTTGAAAAACTACTTCGGCAGGTTTGAAGCTTTGCAGCAATTTATCAGCATATTCCCGGTCACCTTCGGCAATAAAAAATTCACCTGTCGAAATATCAAGAAAAGCCAATCCGTATTGTTCGTTTTCTGCAAAATGAACGGCCGCTAAAAAATTATTACTGTGATGTTCGAGTAGTTTATCATTTACAGTAGTGCCGGGAGTCACCATATCAGTCACCCCTCTTTTTACAATGCCTTTGGCCAGTTTTGGGTCTTCTAATTGATCGCAAATAGCCACCCGGTGACCGGCTTTGACTAATTTATGCAGATAGGTATCCAGGGCATGGTGGGGAAATCCTGCCAATTCTGATGAAGCCGCCGCCCCGTTATTTCTTTTGGTTAAGGTAATGCCCAGTATCTGTGAAGCCAGTACCGCATCTTGTCCGAAGGTTTCATAAAAATCTCCTACTCTGAACAGCAAGATAGCATCAGGGTATTTCTGCTTGATGGCCCGGTGCTGCTGCATCATCGGTGTATCGGAACTCGCTGTTTTTGCCATGGACGACAAAAATAAGGAAGTGTTTATGTAAGATTTTCTCTTTCTGCATCTGTTGAAAAAATAAAAATTGCCATGAAGAAATTCCTCCTGTCAGCCGGGATAGTACTTTCCTGTGCCATATTGAATGCTCAAAACACTCTTAGCGAAAAATGGGATACAGTAAGAACCGATGCCGGTATGAATAATGCTACTGTTTATTTTGGTTACGGCGCTGAACTGACCCATGAATCCAAGGTAAAAGTGGATGCTTCCACTAAAACAATTGTCATCAGCCAGCTCAGTACCAGTGTGGATATAAACAGTCTGCAGGTAAGTGTGCCGGAAGATGTGGCCTTACTGTCGCAGCGATATAGTATTTTTTATCCAACACCGCCACCGGTCGTAAAATTGAAAGAAGTAGAAAAACTGGAAGACAGTATCATTTTATTACAAAAGGAGATCAGCCGTTTTGATAACCTTATTGTTATTGACCAGGAAATACTTACCAAAACAGGGCTGTTGATTGAAAGTGCTATAAGTAATAGCGGTAATAAAACTATTACAGGGGAGGAACTGCTTAAACTGGTCGAGTATTACAATACAAAGATTGAAAAATCGAAAACAAATATCTATACCAGTAAACAAAGTATCAACCAACTGAATGTCCGCATTGCAGAGATACGAAAAAGGATTGCCGGCATTACGGCAGTGACGCCTGTTAAGCAAAGACCTTATGGCCAGGTATTCCTGCAGGTGATGTGCAAACGTTCTGGCGAAATTCCCGTTAATTTATCTTATTATACTACGAATGCAGGTTGGACTGCCATGTACGATGTAAGGGTAAATTCAAAGACCAACAAGGTGAAAATGGTATATAAAGCATCATTAACACAAACCACAGGCATTGACTGGAAGAAAACAAAACTCACCTTAAGTACAGGAACTCCCAATTTTGGTGTGGCAGCCCCGGTTCTTACACCCTGGTATCTTCAATTATATGTGCCGGGTCTCTACACCGACCTGCAGAGGAGGGCTGCGCAGGGCAATGCGGCCAGAAATATGATTCAATCATATGAGGATAATGAAAAGCTGGCTGAAGTGGTGGTAACAGATGCGGCCGGGCAGTATAAGGTAAAAACACTGAAAGATCAAACTATAGATCCAAGCACATTGCAGCAGTATACCACCCTTACCCAGGGACAATTGAATACCAGTTTTGAAATTGATCTGCCTTATGATATTGCCAGTGACGGGCA
>CAZTKV010000066.1:0-7050 GCA_964614285.1 uncultured Chitinophaga sp.
GTCCTGTATTCTTCATTCACATATAGTACATCAGAAAGAATAGGAGAACTATGATTCCAGTTATTGTTGTTATGTAAGAATTTAACTGAATCAGGATAACCTTCCATGGAGTCTATCATACTCTTCAACAAGTCATGCTCATTCTTTTTGGCGTCCAGTTTTCGGTTTTCATCTGCCAGGTTATTGCGCAGCCCATCAAGCACAGCTTGTGTCTGCAATATTTGTTCCTTGGTATTCTCCTGGTGCTGTTGCAATTGTTCCAGGTCTACCTTTTTAATACCCAGTTCTTTTTCTTTCAGTATCCTGTCACTGTCAAGGTGATGACGCTGCTCTTCCCTTTGTACCCTCTCCTCCTCTATCTGGTGGATGACTCTTTGTAAGTTTTGCACTGAGGTATCAGCCACTGCCACTTTTTTCTCTGCATCAAACTGGCTTCGCTGTATCTGCTGGTATTCATTGCGCAGATTATCCAGCATACGGCGTTTTTCATCAAGCACTTCTCTCTTTGCATTCACTTCGTTGTTCAGCTGCGCCAATTGCTCACTCAGAAGGTCCAGTGATTTTTCTTCATCCTGCACCTGCTGGTTAGTAAAGCCAATACTTTCCTCAATGCCTTTCAACTGCCCTTCAGCTTTCAATAAAAATTCTTTCAGACTACCTTCTTTTTCCTGCAGGTGTTCCAGCCGCTGAGCAGACAGGTTCTTATCATTTTCTTTACTGCGAACAGTCTGTAACATTTCGTTGAAAGCATGTTGCATGCTCTGCAATTGTCTTTCCTTTTCTACAAAAGCCAGTTTTTCCTGCTCTAATTCAGCTTCTCTTGTACCAATTTCAGCTTCCAGTTTGTGTTTCTTATCTGTCTCAACATCGTTCTGTTCATTCAACTCTTTATAAGTAAGGTTAAACCCTTCCAAAGAGGCTTTTGCCAATTCGATGCTGATCTCCCGGTAATCTTTCTTTATCTCATGGTATTTCTCTGCCTTTTTCGCCTGGCTTTCCAAAGCCTTTAACTGGTTGTTGATCTCAAACAGCAGGTCTTCAATACGGGCCAGGTCTTGTTCCGTAGCTTCTAATTTTGATTTTGCTTCTTTTTTCCGGGTTTTGTAAATGGAGATCCCTGCAGCCTGCTCCAGCATTTTCCGGCGGCTGTTGTCTTTATCCTTGATCAAGTCATCCACCATGTCGAGAGCAATGATGGCATAACTGTCGGTGCTGATACCTGTATCCATGAAAAGGTTCTGGATATCTTTCAGGCGGCATTGCACATCATTCAGGCGGTATTCACTTTCTCCACTTTTATAAAATTTACGGGTAACCGTCACGGTACTGAACTCGGTGGGCAGCAGGTTGCGGGTATTTTCAAAGGTCAGGCTCACCTCGGCAAGGCCACTGGCACTGCGGGTTTTAGACCCGTTGAAGACCAAGCTGTCAAGGTTCTCACTCCGCAGGTGGCTGATCTTTTGCTCACCTATCACCCAACGGATGCTATCCACAATATTTGATTTACCACAGCCATTCGGGCCCACAATGCCGGTGATATTGTCGTCGAAATTGACAATGGTTTTATCAGCAAAACTCTTAAAGCCCTTGATTTCTAAACTCTTTAATCTCACGGTTTTCTGTTTAAGTAATTGTTAAGTCAGCGGCGAATTTAAGCTAAAGGCCTATAAAAGGTGATTTGGCTAACAGGCAGTTATTCACAATGGCGGGTTAAAAATGTGGGAAGAAAGATGGTTAAAGAAAAGGGGATAATAAATGGGTTAGAAAAAATATCGTTTATTGATTCTTTACCGGTTCTACTCTTTACAGCACTTAACAAAACCCTAAATCACTTTCAAAAAGAAAGACGATCTTATCTTCTCTATACCTTCACGCCTCAATGAAAACAATAGTACTTCTTTTGAGCTTTTTCCTGTGCCAGTATAATGTATCTGCACAGGATGACAGTTACTGGGAAACCTACCTGGCCAGCTACGAAAAAGGGCCCGGCAGCACATTAGTCAATATGGACTTGAAAAAAATAGCGCCGGACAACAGCAAGACATTTTTATTTGCTGCCGGAGTACAGTTCAAGAATTGCACTAAGGAAGGTCTTCCTGCCCCACTGGCCTTTACAACACTTAACAGGATATCAGATTCCATAGTGGCATTAATAAATAAAATCAAAATAAACACACTGGCTGGCACTTTTACTTACCAGTGTGAACGCAAAGACTATTTCTATGTAACTGATACTTTCGGACTAAAACAAGAGGTGACAAACCTTATTACCAAACGTTTCCCCAGTTATACTCCTGCTTTTCTTATCAAAGAAGATATGAGTTGGAATGCTTATCTCAGCTTTCTTTATCCCAACGAAGAAACAATAGAATATATAAGCAACCAGAAAGTGGTAATGCGATTACAGAAAGCCGGTGACAAACTGGATACACCAAGACAAGTCGATCACTGGCTTTATTTTAAATCCGAAACAGACAGGGAATGCTTTGTGTATTATGCAGTGAGTAAAAAATTCAGGATAGAAGCAAAAGAAAACGGGGAAAATGCGTCATTTCCTTTTACGGTGCACATATCAAGAACCGACAGGGTCGATCTTGCATCCATCAACCAACTCACTCTTTCGTTAAAAGAAGAAGCTAAGAAATGTAAAGGTGACTATGATGGCTGGGAAACCGTAGTGGTGAAATAAAAAAAGTTTGCTGAACTGTTGCCAGCCAGCAAACCTCTTTGAGATAATATTATTAACGATAAACTACTACCAGCTTTGGTCTGCGGGCAGCATCAGTAGCTTCACTGCTGGCGAAAATCACATTTCTGTATATCGCTTCATTCTGAAGTGTAAGGCAGAAACCATAGTTACTATTTGTAGATACCATGGCCCTTACCATATCTGTTACATCAATGTCTGTTGCATTAAAATTCCACTGGCTATTTGTTCCGGGAATAGAAGCCTGGCCTGCATCTACGGTCCCTGGCTTATTGTTCCAGGTAATGGTTGCTTCTTCCCAGTTTGAGGTAACTCTTTTTATCCAGCCCGGGTTATCCGGTCCTGATCCGTAGGGAGAACCGGGGAAATGTGAATTACCCTCTGGTGTGAATCCGCTGCCGGCAACACCATACAACGAAAGTTTTGCAGAGAGGATCTCTGCATTGACTGGTATGGATGAAACTGCAGCAAATTTGATATAAGAACGCATCGCTCCTTCACCAAAACCCTGCCCACCGTATGTCCATTTGGAATAAACCAATTCAGTATGCTGACCTAAGTTAAGATTGGGAGATGTATTATCACCGTCTTTGGTGATAACCAGTGCATCCTGCCCGTCGGTGCCTGGTTGCATAGTTACTGTTGTTAGTTGAGCCGGTAAAATTGTTACGGACACTGTATCTAAACCGGTAGCACCGTCATCATCCACCACCATCAGTTGAAAACGATACACACCTGCAATCATACCTGTTACTCTTGTAGTGACTGCACCGGGAGTATGAATAGCGGGAATATTCGGGCCTGCTATCTTGCTCCACAAATAACCCATAATAGTTCCATCTTCATCTGTTCCGTTTCCGCTAAGTGTTACGGAATCGGTTTGCAACTGAATTGTCTGAGCTGGTCCCGCATCAGCAATGGGCACCTTGTTTAATTTGATTTTCTTGCAACCGGCAGTCATAATAACAAACATAGAGGCTGCCACAAAGAGATTAGTTTTCATTAGCACTTTTTTTAATTTTCATAGAATAACAAAACCATTTAGTTTTTTAGTCAGGCAAAATTAACCGGATATGTAAGAAAAAGAAATTTCCGGGAGAAAAATTGCGTTAACAGACCGGACATAGCAACGGGGTACCAATCAGCTTTCATTAAAAATTGATCAATTGCTTCACCTTCCGGGTAATGAGTGCCATGCTCAGGTATTTGATATTCAAAAATTCAAAATCACGTATGAGCAGCAAGGCAATGCCAGCCTCTTTCAGTGCAATAGCATTATTAAAACATTCCAATGCCTTTTCCCTGGCACCTGCATGGGCATAATCCAGTCCCATCCAGAACTGCGAGATGTATTCGCTGCGCAACCTGAAGTTATTATAGTGATCATCCATTCTTTTTTCCAATAAGGAATGGTCACCATCTGTATAGAATTTGATCAATCCCAGGTCGCCTGATTTTTTTGCGGCTGCAATGGCCTCTTCCTTATCGTTAAAGGTCCAGTACAGGCGGGAAAGTTCCTCATATCTTTTTCTCTTCAACTGGCCACCGGATGGGGCTTTATCAATGAGCTTTTGCTGCAATTCGAGAGCCGCTTCTTTGTTATTATTATTCACCAATGCAATGATCTTGTTCTTCAATAAAAAATCCCACATAGGATTGATCTCTGCCCCCATATCATAGATCTTCAATGCTTCTTCATGTTCACCTTTGGCCTGGAGAAGTATTGCCAGCCAGAGGTAAACGTTCGATTGGTTTGCATTCAAACTGATCGAACGGCGGTAGGTGATCTCTGCAGCATGCCAGTCAAAGCTCTGGAAATACCAATAGCCAAGCGATGCCTGGGTCTCACCGGAAAATGAATCAAGACTTGAAGCAGTATCAATATGTTTTTTTGCCTGCCATAAGGTCATTACAGGGTCTTCATATCCACGAAAGGAAGAAAGTAAATAGGTGTCGGCGAGGCCGGAATAAGCAATAGCAAAAGTTTTATCCAGGCTGACTGCTTGAGTAAAATGCTCTCTTGCTGTCAGCAGGTCCGCCTTATTCCTGTTTTCCATCAGTAATTTTCCGCGGAGATAATAATCATAAGCCTGCAGGTCTGATGTGGGTATATAATCCAGTTCCCTTGTTTCTTTATGTGATAAAGTAGTATTCAATACAGCTGCAATGGCCAGTGCTACTTCCCGCTGGATAGAAAAGATATCAATCAGGGGTCTGTCGTAAGAATCAGCCCAGATATGCTCATCCGTAATGGCATTGATCAGCTGGGCCGTAATACGAACCTGGTCACCATGACGTTGTACACTACCTTCCATTACCAGCGCTACTCCCAGGTCTTTGCCTATCTGCTTAATGGACTTTGGTGAATTTTTATATTGCATTACCGAGGTACGGGAGATCACTTTATAAGCCCTGATCTTCGATAACTGTGTGATAATATCCTCCGTTAACCCATCACTAAAATAATCCTGTTCCGGATCGCTGCTCAGGTTAGCAAAAGGCAGTACAGCGATACTTTTTGCAAGAGTCGAAGTGATCAGCGGTTCATCAGCAGACGCCGGATGATGAACAAATGGCTGGCTGCCCGCAGTAAGTATCTCGTAAATCCTGACCGGTACTTTTACATTTTTTAATTTTTCTTCCCTGATGAAGACAGATTCTAATTCTTTCTTATTTGCAATATTCCGGTATACCATTTCGGAGATATAGATCCCTCCCACCGGAGCCAGCGCCTGGATCCGGGAAGCAATATTGACCACATCTCCAAAAATATTTCCGCTATGCACCAGTACATCACCCATGTGAATACCGATCCGTACCGGCACCCTTGGCTCATTCTGCAAATCCTCCTGTAACAATTTGGCAAATTCTGCCGCATCCGTGGAGCTTTGGAAAAGTAACAATGAGCCATCTCCATAGTATTGTATGATCTTGCCATTCAGTTCTTCGGCTACCAATTCCACTACTTCCCTGAAGCGGTTGATCTTCTCCACCGCTACTTCCTCGTTTTCCTGCATCATAGCCGTATAGCCGACAATGTCGGCAAACAGGATGGCTGCCAGTTGGTGTGAATGCTCAGGCATTGGTTGAAGTTGGTGGCGAAGTTAGTAAAAGACAATTTTTTCTGCTCATAATTACATTTTTCGCTTTTTATTATCATTTTCCTGCATATAACTAGGTTAGAAAAGGATAATCGGTTACTTATACCCGGAATTCCTTTTTCAGTTTTCCGCAGTATGGGATACGTATATCTACGATTTTACATCAACTTGTCCTCTTTTTATTAGGTACATTTCCGATTTAACCGCTACTTTGTTCTATCCAAACCTAAAGAAAAAACCAATGGAAATTACTGCTCAGCCAATTGCCCGGGAAAGACAGCGAAAGCTGTCAGTTGCCAAGCCTGGAAAGTATTTTCTGGCTCTGAAAAAGAAGGGCCGTTTTTTACTGCATCATGTAAAGTCACTTGGTCTTACTGAAACGATGGAGGAGTATGACCAGCGAAAACTGGGCATTTTCAATAAGCTTAATTTTTTTCAACTGGTTACCGGCATATTTATACCGGTTCTGGGAATGATCATAAGTCCAGCTTTACCTGCAAGCGCCTGGCTGATCGCCTGCCTTCCTGCGCTGGTAAGTGCACTCGTTTTATACCTTAATTCTGACTACAAACACGAAGCCGCTCTTATCGCCTACTTTATACTCTACCCTTTCTTTACCTGTATAGTTTATCTCTACGGTTTTAATCCTGGTATTGGCCTTACGTTTATTTTGTTTGGCATTCTTGCTGTTTTCTTTTTGAAAGATACCGGCTACATAATTTTTTCATTGAGTTTCTCCATGGTCAGTTATTTTCTCCTTGCCGTAGTGATAGAACACCAGCCTTACGAATTGCAGGAACTGAATACTGGGCTGTATATGCTTAACCAGGGGCTTTCATTGATATTTATTTTTTATGGCTTGTTCTTATTGAAAAATGAAAACACCATTTACCAGACGAGAATACTTAACAAAAATAGCATACTGGAAGAAAAGAACATACAGATCCAGAAGCAGAGTAGTAAACTGGAGGAAAGTGCCGACCTGCTAAAACAGCAAGCTACACAGCTGGCCGAACTGAATACAGTAAAAACGAAATTATTCAGTATCATTTCTCATGATCTGAAAGCCCCGATGTATGCCATGCGTAATCTTTTTAAAGAAGCTCATGAAAAAAATATGTCGGCGGAGGAGTTGAAGAATAATATCCCTGAGGTGCTGAAAGACATGAACTATGCAGTGGGGCTGATGGAAAACCTGTTACAATGGGCAAGGGCACAAATGCAGGCACATACTGTAAATCC
>CAZTKV010000066.1:7150-9118 GCA_964614285.1 uncultured Chitinophaga sp.
GTCAAGGACAGTGGAATGGGAATGGATCATGAAGCATTGGCCAAGATCAGGAATAACGATTATTTTTCTACCAAGGGAACAGCCAGTGAATCTGGTACCGGGCTGGGGCTTATGCTCTGTAAAGAATTCCTGGTAAGAAATGGTGGTCAGTTATATATTGAAAGTGCACCGGGTGAAGGAAGTACCTTCTCATTCTCTGTACCCAAACCTGCAGCCTGATCATTGAGGTTTATTTTGCCGCTTTATATTGCATATTTTGCAAACAGGGTGTATTATTTTTTGTATCACAAACTCTGTAAATAATATTTTGTGTTGTCTTATATTCAGTAGCCAGCTTCATCGTAGCCCCTTCTGTTTCTTCAATAATATTCATCCATTGAAGGTCTGTATCCATACTCATCAACCCTAAACCAAGAGATTCAAGAAAACTGGTAGTAAAAAAGCCGTTGTAGGAAACACTACCTTTTGCTTTTTGCCCCTTCATGGCGGCAGATATCAGCATAGAAGCTTTGGCTTTCATAAACAAAGACATTGCCACTCTTACATTTATTTCTTTATCCCCCCTGTCCCTGTCCACCGTATCAATTATTTCATCTCTTCTTTTTTTAATAAATGTGTTACAGCAATCACTCAGCACCAGGTTTAACCGGGCACCCTTTGCTTTTATTGTACTAAAAATCTCTTCGATATTAATACTTTGCTTTTTCAATGTTACCCAATTGGGCGGTGTTCCATAGTACAAGGCCATTTCCGGGAAAAGATTCTGGTCATCATCCTTATAGCTAAAACCATGGCCGGAATAATGAAATACTACAATATCATCTTTTCCGGGGTAAATATTTTTTATGGCAGCCCTTACATTCACCGCATTAAAATTATTCCCCTGTATCGCTTTTTCAACATAAGGTAACCCCAATTTAGATGCTACCCTGCTAAAAAAATGGGTCACATTTTTCCCATCAGCGATACAAGTAGCTTTAATATCATCATCCCCGGTATTTACTACAGAAATTAAATATAAAACCGGCTTTGTATTATTCCGGACGGCGAGTACCTGTTTTTTTGAATACTGCCCGTCATAATATAATTCACTATTCGTAAAATATTGCCTCAGGTATGTTTTAGAGAAAGAGGATAACCGTAATCTTTTAAAACTTGCGATGCCGGTTTTCTCATACAATAATTTAGCGGTACCGGCAGAGTCAGGTTCAGTCAATAATGGTGTTATCTGCAGGTCATTCTTTTGTTGTAACAATCCATACTCAGTACGATAGGGTGTCTGCAGACTGGGTTCAACCCTTCGTTTCAGGCTATCCTGTTTAAACCAAAGCTGCAACTGATCGATATCTGTTATCTGCTTTCCTTCCTTTATGGTGAACTCATCTGAACTGGTAAATAAGTATGTTCCGCTTAATGAATCGGCAAGCAAAAAATTTTTTTTCTTTTCACTGACCTCATTCGACTTTAATGAAACCGTAAAATCATACAATACTCTCTTTTTTGTTTTTTTATTGATCGCAGTGAGTCTGAGAAACCCGGTACTGTCAGAATTACTGAATAGTAAACCACGGTAGGTCGTCTTTGCAGGATCATCTTTAAACTGGTAGGTAAGTTCGTATACATCCTGTGCAAATACACTATTTGCAAGGAAAAGAAAAATTGTAAAAAGAAAAGTAAGTAGTGGTTTCAAGAAAATAGTTACATATAAATATACTTAAACTCAGGGATCATAAAGAATTGCTTTCGTTGCTAGTCTGATTTTTTCTTCCTTTCCATAATTTCTTTTGTCACATCAGGATATATACTGATAAAATGCGATCTCACAAAAGCTGCCCGGGGAACTTCCTCACCCGGCAATGACACGGCTACCGCCATGGATTTTCTTGCTGGCATATGGCAGTCAATACAATTCTTACTTAATTGTGTAAGGGACAAATTGGCCTTGCAGAAATTATCATGGCCGGGAGT
>CAZTKV010000066.1:9218-10410 GCA_964614285.1 uncultured Chitinophaga sp.
GGGCCATGACATTTTTCACAATCAACCCCATACAAAATTTTGTCCTTATGAAATTCTTCCGGTTCCACGCCTGGTGCTGAGTTTACTCCCGCATATGTGACATGACATTCCAGGCAACGGGCTGTGATTGGTCTGTCCATCATAACCTTGTTGGGAAATCCGGGACTGTTTGACCAGCATTCGGCTGCCTTAAAGTAAGAGACCGGTAACTGGAACAGTTTATTATTATTCCAGTAGAGGTATGATTGTCCCATAGCACCGGAACCAGTTACAATATCAAACCGAAGTTCTTTTTTCTTTTCCCCTTTGAAATAGATCACCTGGAAGAAACCACTATCCCTTTTTTCCATATCAATCCGCAATTGCGGGTTATATGAATATGAGTTGCTGCCGAGCATAAAACTTCCATTAATGAATTTTTCTATTGCAGGCTGTGATGTCAGGTAATGTGCTGTCAACAAATGTTTGTCAAGAATATCCTTATGGCAGCCGGCACAGCTTGCTGAGCCCGCAAAAGATTCGTAAGTAATATTATTAATAGATACTGGTGTACCCTGGTCAATGATTTCTGATCCACTCCTTTCCTTCTTATTCTGCTGGTTTATACACTGTGTAAGCAGAAATCCAAGCAAGAAAATTATACCTAAAACAACACTTGTAACTGGAAGACGAAGGATTCGTTTCATGAGAAATGATTAGCGAAAAAGGAAATTAATACTTTTATTTTGCATGCTATGAGTTGGCATTACCTGATTAGCGTAACGATTCCTTTCCTCCTGATCGTATTACCTCTGAAGTCGACCGCTTCAATCATCCATACAAATGTGGCTGATGCCTGTAATACTCCCTGGATTTTTCCATCCCAGCCCTGACGTGGGTCGCTGGTGGTAAATACCTGCTGTCCCCACCGGTTATAAATATTGAAATAATGAAATTCTTTCATTCCGACTGGTATTGCTTTTAATATATCATTCAGCCCGTCATTACCCGGTGTAAAAGCTGTAGGAACATAAATTTCCGGTCCAGTATAGACTTTTACCCTGACTGTTGCTGTTCCTTTACAATCACTCGCAGTAGTGGCCGTAATAGTATAAATAATATCCTTGTCCAGAATTGCAACCGGGTTTGGTATAAAGGGATCGCTCAGTCCTGCAGACGGCGTCCAGAGATAACTTACAAATCCGCTGCCATT
>CAZTKV010000066.1:10510-11940 GCA_964614285.1 uncultured Chitinophaga sp.
CCATTCAATTGTGTATTTTGTCCAAAGCAAATCGTAACATCATTACCCGCATCTGCAACAGGCGTTGGAAGTGCCGGCACGACAACTGCTTTAATAGCAGGACATCCGCCCGGTAATTCAGCTTTGATATAATACGTACCTGTCGGTGCAGCAGCAGGAGTTGTATAAGGAATAGTTGCGGCGGCATCTGACCAGTAAGTAAATGTAAGCCCGCCGGCTGAGCCTGCAGTGACAGCCGGAGCGGTTAGATCTGCTGTGCCGCCAGAAACACAAACTGCGGCGGGGCTGTTTGTTATCAAGAAAGGAGGTGCTTCGAGCACAAAACCAGTAACCACCTGAATTCCTCCGCAATCCCTGTTCAGAAATGCTTTCACTGTATAATTCACACCGGGGGTAAGGCCGGAAAAAATGCCGGTTGAATTACTGGCAACTTCTGTTGTTCCATCATAAATAACATAAGTTACCGTTGTCCCGACTGGCGGAGCAGGACTAACCGTAGCGACACAGGCTAAAGTAGCACAATCAGCTACGGCTGAAATAGAATACAAAGTAGATGGGCAATAAGAAGAGATATCGATGGAAGCAACAAACCCCTGCCCGCATGCATATAATAACTGATGTGCATTGTCATAGGTCAGGTCATACACCGAATTATCAGGAAAACCCGGAATAGTTATATCAGGTGCAGACAGGTCATCGAATACAATACCGTTAAACTTCAAAACCTTGATGGTACCATTGGTAAACCCAATAAAGACATTATTGCATTCATCTGCAAAAACACCCCCTTGTAATAAAAAAACATTCGAAGGGATACTAAATGGAGTGCCGACCGCTGCACCTGTAGCTTTATCAAATGCTTTCAGGTTACGGCCATCCCAATAGAACAGGTAAGCAGAGCTGACAGCTAATGTATTACTGGAGTTATCAAGACCCGTCAGATAAGGTCTGTTTCGGGGTTCCTGCAACGCAAAATAACCGGTAAATGTCCGCCAGGAAATACTGGCTGAGCTATAAGGGGGCGGATGTTTATAGATCGTATTATCTGTGGTAGTGGATGTAACAGGTGTTGAGAAAATGGTGAACATATCATTTGTGACTGGATCGATAACAATATCAGATATATCATTATGCCCGCCTGTTAAGCCAGAAAGGTTGGATGTGGCGGGTATAACGGATGGAGGTGCAAGTACGGCTAGCTCATTATTGGCAGAACCTCCTCCTCCTGCTATCAACATTTTGGGTGTGCCTCCATTACAACTCCATATCATTTTCCAGTTTTCTGCAAAATTGCTGTTTGATGTTGTCAGGTAGTTGTCATACACACCGGCAGTAGTTAACCTGATTACTGCAAAACCACTTCCGGCAAGACCTTGTCCCAGGTATATGTTCCCCGTTACTTTATCAACCACCCAGCCGCCATACGAACC
>CAZTKV010000066.1:12040-14233 GCA_964614285.1 uncultured Chitinophaga sp.
CTAATGACATTGCCTTTTAAAGAATATGAAGTAGCAACCCTTTCGCTTTTATTTTCAGCATAATAGGACACTGGCATGGATTGAACAAATCCGTCGATGTCTGAATTAATAACCAGGTTTCCTTCCGCATTGATATTGATAGAACTTATATCACCGGCATATCTCATTTTTATTCGGCTTACATCTGCACCCGGTCTTAACACCAGGCTGAACTCATAGCCCGGTTTTTCAGATTGTATAAATGTATATTCAGCATCAATTCCCGGATAAAGTTCTTTGTAGACTATCTTTTTGAAAGCCATTGCTTTTTCAGGGATCATACCGTAAATATGATAACCCTGGGCAGCATCTGTAGCGATTATCTCAGGCCTGGGATTTGCATTTAACCATTCAATGGATATAACTCTTTCAGTTGAAACATTTCTTTTTCTGATCTCCTCTTTCTTCACACCTTCTCTCTCTAGTTTTTCCCTTTCTTCATAGGATATCTTCTTTGTTTTCCGGTGTATATGAATAACCCCTTTGGAGGTAAACAAAACGGGCATTCCTATTCCTTCATAGCCGTACAATACTCTGCCCATCCTGCCCTGTTTTGCAACAGTATCGCCATATTGACCAATATTCTTAATATATCTTCCTCTTACGCCAAAGAGATCCGCATCATTTCCGGCAATGGCCCGTAAAGAATGGCTGGCAACAGCTTTCGTCTTTTTTGCAGAATTAGTAATTGCATCCTGAGCAGCTAGTTTGGAGCAGAAAGTGAGGAAAATCAATAAAACAAGGCAGGTATTAGGCTTATAAAATCTCATTCGCTTTCAATTGGTCTGGTCTTCTTTTCACATCCTAAAAATAATATTATTTGCCGGAAAGCCTGATCCGGAAACACGACTAAAGCGAAATTTACCATGTTTTAACAATGGTAAAGCTTATAACCTCTTCACAAAAGAGATATTATAACTAAAGCAGGTAACAACCATACAACCCGAAGCTGTTCCTCACTAATTCTCCGTTTCTCCTTTAAAAAACCCAAGATCAGCAAGAATAAGGGCCGGGCAGGTATAATTAAGAAGGCTGCTGTTGATGCTATTCTTTAATTCCTCCCGGGTGGCGCAAAAAGAAGCATTAATAAGAGAGAGTTTGTAAGAATTGATTTTAAAAAAAGCCAACCTGGATGCTTGTAGTATATAATCACTGTCCAGTTGAAAGGCCTCGGCAATATATGCCTGGTCGTTGTAAAGGTGGTTCATACAGACGGATATTGGTTTTACAAATATTGGATTGTAATTACAACGGCGGAATTAATACAAAATTGCGTCTCCGGTTACTATCTCCGGCAATACAGTCCTTTAAAAATGGTGAATAACCTGTGTCAAGATCCCTGTCTTTCATCGGGTTACCTTTGGCTGTTTGTTGTATTAAAGGCAGATTATTCTGTATAATCGTTTCCCGATTGCTGTTTGTCAATGATTTATCGAATTTTTTAACCCAAAAACCGGCAAATGGTACAAAAGACCTATTTCAAGACAAAAGATTACTGTAAAGTAAAGTTCTCCTTTAAAGTAGAAAATGCTGAAACAATTGAAATTCTTGGCCTTAATAGTAACTGGGAAAACTCAGTTATTATGAGCAGGAAGAAGGACGGTACGTTTAGCGCTGATGTAAACCTTCCTAAAGATTCTAAACATGAGTTCAAATACCTGGTGAATGAAACAGAGTGGATCAATGATCCGGAAGCCGACAGCCAGGAGCCTAATGTTTATGGCGGCACGAACAGCGTAGTTATTATCTGATCCGTACCATATTAATTTCCACCAGCAATAATCCTGTAGTACAGAAATGTTGCTGGTTTTTTATTTCTGTGCTCTTAAAGTATTAGTTGAGTTACGGATATTTTTTCAACTAAAGAGTATCATAATGAATACCTGTCATTGTAAAAAGAATAATTCGATCACATACCAGTATCCTGGTATTACTATTGTAAAAAAATCCATACCCAAAATAAATATTGTAATAAACATCAATTGTTTATTCAACATTATAAATACAGTTATCCCCTGATTTTTTAGCCGCATCACTGACTATCTTTTAGCAGATTGCCCTATCTTTATGTATGGCAAAACTATTGATACTTTTTGCACATCCCGTCTTCGAAAAATCGAGGGTTCACAAGCGGATGGTCAATCATGTCCGCCA
>CAZTKV010000067.1:0-1663 GCA_964614285.1 uncultured Chitinophaga sp.
GACAGGGGTAACACAGTGCTGGTGATCGAGCATAATATGGATGTAATAAAAGTAGCCGATCATATTATTGATCTTGGCCCGGAAGGGGGTGATGGAGGAGGAAGAATACTTTTTGAAGGAACCCCGGAGGAATTGATAAAAAACAAAGAAAGTTATACTGCACAGTTTCTGAAAATGGAGTTGTAAGAAATAGAAAAAGACCAGTTGCAATAACTGGTCTTTTTCTATAGAACGCCTTATATTAATATTAAAGACTAAAGTTAATATCACTTATACCATAGGATAAGCCGAATATTGACATCAATATCTTAGCCAGGATCAATCCAATTACGACAAACACTACAATCATAACTATAAGAGAAACCACAAAATAGCTGACATGTTTGTCCTGAGGTGTTTTCTTTAATTTCGGTAAGCCTACATACAATAAATACAGACCATACAACCCTGCAAGGCTGCCAATTATGGCCAAAGAGGGGAGGATTGCAAAAAGTCCACCGATCCATCCCGGAGTGTACGAATAAGCAACCAGTTGAACTGATCTGCCTAAATTCTTTTCGGATCCAAAACTTGGTGCCAGCGCATCAATTACAAATGCACTAACAAAAACACTTAAGAGGGCACCTGCTAAAACTGTTATGGCCTGGTAAAGTCCCCAATCCATTCCTTTGATCCTGATTCCGAAACCTGCATTAAATCCAATGAGACCATAACCAATAAATGCAGCTATAGCAGCCACACCGGCCAGCGGTAAAACATAGCCTGTAATAATTCCTGGAATATTGGGTTCTTCTCCGTTAACTACATCCCATTCTTTGTTAGGAGCAGTAATAATGTTCTTTGCTCTTTCAATTAAATTCATGATTGGTTGATTTTGGTTGATGGGCCTACTCATTTGGCTTTTCGGCATTCGCCCCTGGTTTTTGGGTTCAGGTCTCCCTCCTGTTTAAGGTAAAACTAATATAAGATAGTTTTTGAAAAACAGGCCAGCATAACAGTTTTTTTTATAAACCTGTTAGTAACAGTACTTTATTATCAGGAAGAGTTAAGCAGAAAAGAAGGAGGGAGGGGACAACCCGTAGGTATAGGCAGGAAGTGATTGAGAAAATTTACAGTAGGGTTTTTTAGTTTTTCTCCCGGATACTGGATTTTAACAATTTCCCTGCCCGTACGGGTTTTCTTAGTTATGACAATTAAAAGAACTCAGATTTGAGATGCCCGTAAGCAGTGCAGAGAGTGATTAATAAAATTGAGTACAAATGAGAGTACCAATAGAGAACGGATTAGGTTTTATCAACCAGGTATCAGATTTTATTAAGCTCCCTGCCACTTACCGGGACTGCGTTTATAATAACTTAACGTATTTCAAATTTACCAGAAACGGTTTCTTCATCGCCGCAAAATACCCTGTATACATAGGTACCTTTGCTAAGTCCCGTGATCCGGTAATGGTCTTTAGCTTTTAGTTTGTAATTCTGTATTAATGTTCCCTGCAGGTCAAAAACAAAAAAATCTGCTTCCTTTCCCCCGTTATCTTTTGCCACTACATGCATTTCTCTCTTTATAATATCAGGGTAGATCTTTACAGAGCTGTTGTTACGGGAAGAGAATGTAGTTGCTTTTGCTTTCTTTGCTGTCTTCTCTTCTTCCGGATCTTCGTTGG
>CAZTKV010000067.1:1763-3089 GCA_964614285.1 uncultured Chitinophaga sp.
AAGGCATCATTTTCTGTAGGATCACCTCTTTCTGCAAACTCTTCGTAAGGACGAGTAGCGGGGAAAGAATAGGTGCCACGATAATATAACCTTCTTGCTTTTACAGCGTCTGCCGGTGCTAAATACTGATCAAAGTAAATTGGGTCGATATAATAGTTATTACTAACATCGTCTACATAATCAGTAAATAACTTCCTGTGCAGGATCTCAAAACCGATATAGGAATTCTCTTTTATGTAGTATTTAAACCCAACACCTACAAGGGCATTCATCTGTGTTAGTTTATATGGTTTGCTGTCAGGATATTCTGCAAAACCCTGGCCTTCTAACCTGAGGGGTGCTGTTTTTACCCAACTGCCATCCACATCTTTAGTTTCAGGATTAAAATTATACATACCTATTCCGCCGAGTACATAAGGGCGAAATTTACCTTCCAGGCCATCATATTTTTCCATGAAGTAAGTGGGATACAACTCCAGGGCTGCATAAGCTTCTTTGATCTTTGAACGGAAATTCAGGTTTCTTTCTCTTCTGTCCATTTCAGCGCCACCCTTAGCCGGTGCTTCAGCATCATCTCCTTCCACATAACCCAGGTTACCAGCTACACGAAAACCTATCCATTCAGCAGGGTAATAGTTAAAGTACAAGCCTTTGTTCAGCTTGGTCAGCGGAAAGTCAAGATCCTTTACAAAGGTTTTTCCCACACCGGCACTGCCTCCCAGGTCGCCAAGGAAAAACATAGGGCCTAAACCAAGACCTATCTCAACTTTTCCGTTGCGGCTGGTGATAGACTGTGAATGTGATTGTAAAGAAATGAAAGTGAATAAGCAAATTAGTACGGACAGCCGTACAGTGAGTAAACTTGTTCTCATTGGTATCAGATTTCTGGTTTTTCTACTATTGGATTTCGAAACTAAAGTAGATAAAGAAAGAAATATGATAGGTATTTACAACCGTATTTTTTTAATTCTGAAGCTTGTAAAAGTTTTTCTACTTAGTGATTCTACGAAAATGTGCTATGGCAGTATCATTTCTATATGTTCAATACCATCTTCCAGGTAAATATCACTCGTCTGCTGAAAGCCAAGTGATGCGTAGAAATTTTTAAGATAAAGCTGGGCGCCTATCTTGATGGCTTGTTTGCCAAATAAACTATATATAGTATCGATGGAATTTTTCATTAGTTCTCTGCCCAAACCACTTTTTCTTGCAGCAGGTGAAGTAACTACTCTTCCTATTGATGGTTCATTATACGAGAGACCCGGAGGCAGAAGCCGGGTGTAAGCAACCAGTTTATTATCCTTCCATCCCATATAATGATAAGCC
>CAZTKV010000067.1:3189-4375 GCA_964614285.1 uncultured Chitinophaga sp.
AACTGGTTAGCGATCTTTTTCGCTGGCCTGCTTCACCAGAAGAATGGCAGCAGTATGAGTTAAGTAATGAGCAAATTGATTTCTTCAAAAAAAATGGCTTCCTCAGTGGTGTAAAGCTGCTGGATGAAGAGCAGATCAATGTTATCAGGGGAGAATTGAGCGACATCGCCGATCCGAAACATCCCGGTCATAAATTATTTTATGAATTTCATTCTAATGAGTCAACTGATCCTTCTACAATCTTATTTCACGCCTTAGGTGCCTGGCGCATCACAAAGGGTTTGCATGATGTACTATGGAATCCCCGTTTTCTTGTTGCGGCAAGTCAATTATTAGGTAATGTTCCAGTGCGGTTCTGGCATGATCAGATTTTCTGGAAGCCGGCCAAACAGGGAGGAGTGGTAGCCTGGCACCAGGATTATTCCTATTGGACAAGAACAAAACCAGTGGCGCATCTTACCTGTTGGTGCGGATTGGATGATGCCACAAAAGAAAATGGATGTCTTCAATATATACCCGGTAGCCATGATTGGGGCTTATTGCCCAAACCAATAATAGCCGGTGAATTACATGGTATAAAAGATTTTTTGAATGAGGATCAGAAAAAGAAATTTGACCATCCGCAATATGCCGAGGTAAAAGCCGGGGAAGCCATTTTCCATCATCCACTTACGCTGCATGGCTCAGGAGCTAATACCTCAGCCAGGCCAAGAAGAGCATTTGTCATAAATGTTTTTGCAGACGGAGTAAGATCTGATTCAGATGAACCTTTGTTAGATGGGGTTCCGGCGGTTCCCAAAGGCGAAAAGATGCAAGGACAGTTCTTCCCCTTATTATTTGAACCGAAAAAGGTTCATCAATAGTTGTATTTGTCTTTCCAGAGGTTTTTGAGAAATTTTCTCAATTCTTCTTCTCTTGCATTTTTTCCCGGATCAAAAAATTTCATTCCTGCTATTTCCCGGGGTAAATACTCCTGCGGCGAAAAATTATTCTCGTAGCTATGAGAGTATTCATAGTTCTTTCCATAACCCATATTCTTCATCAGCGTAGTAGGTGCATTCCGGATTTGTAATGGCACCGGCAGATCGCCATACCGTTTAACAGCTGACAGTGCCTCTCCAATAGCAGCCACAGCCGCATTACTTTTTGGTGATGATGCAAGATAGATGGCACATTGTGACAGGAT
>CAZTKV010000067.1:4475-12287 GCA_964614285.1 uncultured Chitinophaga sp.
GTCGCATACAATCTCCAGCAGGTTAAGTAATTTTCTTCCATCGCCTCCTGAAATGTTTATCAGTGCAGCAGTTTCTTTTAATTGAATATTTTTCCTGGAAAGGATTTCATCTTTCCCTATGGCGATTTTTAAAAGAGTTATCAGTTCATTTTCATCCAGTGGTTTCAAAACATAAACCTGGCATCGGCTGAGTAAGGCGCTGTTTACTTCAAACGAAGGGTTTTCAGTAGTGGCACCAATCAATGTTACAATCCCTTTCTCTACAGCTCCCAGTAATGCATCCTGCTGTCCTTTGTTAAACCGGTGTATCTCATCAATGAAAAGAACAGCACCTGGTTTTGTTTTGGCCTGTTCGATGATCTCTCTCACTTCTTTTACTCCTGCACTGATGGCACTGAGTTGAAAAAATGGCGCCTTCAGTGTGTGTGCAATAATATTGGCAATAGTAGTTTTTCCCGTACCCGGCGGGCCCCAGAAGATCATGGAATGCACCTTGTTATTATCAATGGCAGTACGAAGAATACCTCCTTTGCCAACAAGGTGCTCTTGTCCCATTAACTCATCTAATGACCGGGGTCGTATTCTCTCTGCCAGCGGAACTTGCGGATTCATATAACCAAAGTAACTAAAAAAGCAGGCTGTAGAGTCTGCTTTTTTATTGTAGTGCCTGCTATTTTTATCAATAATGGGACTTGACCGATAATTTTATCAGGTTCCAGTTAGATACAGTCTTTTTCAATGACCTTGTACCATCTTCGTTGCCCATGTTTAAAAGGTTACCCAATGGACTTTCTTCTCCTCCCGCAGCTCTCACTCCTTCTTGGTTGAATACCATGGCGTAGTTGGTAATAGGTTCATCAGATGCCAGCAGGAAATAATTATCAGTTCCTACAGGTTCTGAAACAGTTCCTTCAAACAGGAAAACATCTTTTACAATATTGAAATTCTCAAATTTCGGGAATTGGTTACCTACATTTCCGGCATCAGCTTCGGGATAAGCCAGTATCATGTTTCCGGCTTTATCAATTATAAATACATAGACAAACCTTTTTACTTTGTTAGCCCCTGTATATCCATCATTAGCTACCAGGTGAAAGGCGATCTGTTCACCCACTTTATATTCATTATTAGTTACCAGTTGGCCCGTTTCTTTATTTCTCATTTCAAGATGGAAAGGGAAATTAGTTTCACCTTCTTTCGGCCCGGTTAGTTGTACCCACCCTCTTATTTTAGAAAGCCGCATGGCATATTCATACAAACTATCGGATACTGATGTTGCCATTTCAGGACTATTATTATCAAGTGGAAAACTCTTTGTTTGTACGGGCATCGATTCCAGGCTATCCCTGGCTGATGTTTGGGCACGGCGTAGTCCATATGCCGGGTTACCTTTTTCATCTATTGTTCCATATAGAGCATAATGTGCATCAGCTATATTGCTGACAATAACAATACTCTTATTTTTCACAGACTGTAATCTTTCTGCTACGGCTGCAGCAAGTTCATTGGAGACAGGTAATTCAAAATAAAAAGACGAATCCGGCTTGCCTAACTGAAGTAATGAGGGTGCAGTAATAGAGGAGGGCACGGACACTTCTTTGCCATCTACATTAGCCCTGTATTTTTCACCATCAAAATATATACTGGTATAAGGGTCTGTTTTTTCCAGTTCGTTCACCCATTTAATTTTTTTTGATTGCCTGAGTTCCTTACTGATGCCTGCCATTTTTGTTACATCACTATAACTCATCTTGCCTGCTGGTATATAAATTTTGAGCAGGGGAGCGGAAGAAGAAACCCAGTTGGTCACTTCAAGCAGTTCACCAGCCTTCAGGTTTTTGATATCTCCCTTTACTAACCTGGCACGGCACTTATTTACGCCGTAAATGGAATCGATCTCCAATTTAACTAATGTATCAGTACCCTTGAATTTTACCAATTCATTTTCCTTATTCAGACCTAAGGCAAAACCACCCTGCAGCAGTACCCTGTCATTTTCAAAACCAGAGATAGCGATCAGTGATTTATCAGGCAATGTTCCTTTTGATATACCGAATAATGTTTGTTGTAGCCTTTCTGGTTTACCTCCCAATACTGGTTCTTGTTTTTTGCCATTACTTTTTAATATGGCCCGGATACTTGTAAATAAATTAGTGGCAGATGCATTTACCGATTGCTGTTCCAGCGCCTGCATCAATGCAATTGTAAAAGCACCATGCGGTATATTATGCTCATCCCTTTGTTCCTGGGCAAGCTCATTATCCTGGGCTGCAGAGAGTATCAGGAAATTACCTTCAGGCCGGGTTTCAGGCGGCGTTGGCTGGGAGGCATCCTTTGCATCGTAATTAGCATCGTCGATAAAACGAAACAATCCCGGGTCATTCGGGCCACGGGAAAGAGATCCGCTATGGCAGCAATCCATGATCACTGTCAACTTTATCCCTTTATCCAGGAAATCGTTATAGATCTTTGCCAATTCTTTATCCCGAATGTCCTCTACACCCGGTTTCCAGGTATCACTGGGTACCATGGATTCATCTTTTTTATCTTCTTCTCTCGCAAGACTGTTTGGAACCTGGCTACCATGTCCGGCATAGAAAATAAAGGCGATATCATTAGCATTACTTTTCTTCAATAAGTCATTCATTGCTTTCAATATCCCGTTCCTGTTAGCGGCTTCATTGAACAGGGTATCAATATTTTTAGTATCAAACTGAAATTTGGACACAATGACAGAATGCATAGCCCTGCCATCATTCACACAACCATGAAGGTTTTTGAACGCTGACCGGGCGGTACCTTCAATTTTAGCATTGGGAGGTGCCAGGTATTTGTCTATTCCGATGATAAGTGCTCTTTTCTCCTGTGCGGTACTGAGTAATGCAATAAAAAATGGAAAAATGGTGGTGATGAGCTTTCTCATGCTGGGTGCTTTGTTGTTATTAAAATTCGACCTATGGCTTTGTTATTCCAAATAATAGACTGTATAATATTAAATACAATTTTTATTCTTGTGATACCATCTGCAGGGTATTTTAAGAATTTCTGATTGAAAGCCAGTAAAATTACCTTTTCCAGGGTATGCTTATATGATTATATAGTAATAACTTTTCAAAAATTAGAGCTATGAGAGTGAGTATTAAAAGTGTGGCACCTTGTTTCAGTATGCTGCTGCTTACTGTTACTTTCTTTCCGGTATCTGTTTGTGGCAATCCGGGAATAGCAATACGTGGAACTTATGTGCTGGAAAATACTCAGTATGCCCCGGCCTTGAAAAAGCACAGGCCATCGGCTGTATATATAATTTACAATGGACCTTATATTAAAGATGGCTGGAGAGCTGCTTTTTTAAGAGGCGATACTATTATTAATTTAAAGGGGTTGATGGATTCCACAAAAGGCGGAGTAGAGGCTTATCGCCTCATTTTCGGGAACATAGAAAAAATTGACAGTGCCTGGCAGGTAGATAGCAGGTTCCGGCTTACAGATAAAGTCTTTAATCTAGGCAACAATATGTTACGGGTATTTGCTTATGATTCGGCGATGAAATTGACGGATAAGTTTGTCTACAATTATGCGCAAAAATTTAAGGAAAAAGGAAAAGAGGTGCCGACCCTGGGCCGCCTGTTGCGGCTGGAAGAGGTTTACACAATTTCAGACAGGAACAAGTATTCAGTTGGCGCTGCATGGGTATTATCAGTAGGCATAAACCGATATGAAGGCAAAGCTATAAGTCCTTTCGCTAATTGTGAATCTGACGCTATAGCTTATAATACTTTCTTTAAAGAACAATACCAGCGGGCCTTTGCCATCCGGGATTCTGTTTCTAATTACAACCAGTATTTACTGACAGGAAAAAGTGCTACTAAAGAAGCTATACTTGATGCGCTGAAAGATATTGCATCAAAAGCCGGGTCAAATGATTTCTTTGTGTTCAATTTCAGTGGGTTCAGCAACCCCGTTTCTTTTGATTCGCTGAATTATGCCACTCATTTCTTTCCTTATGATGATAAAGAATATACCAGGGATTTTGTTTCCTACACTAACCGGTTTAAGGAAGAAGTCAATGAAAGATTAATTTCTTTAAAAGTACTACAGGAACATATCCAGGTAATACCTGCCATCAATCAGCTATTTATTACAGAAGCCGGGCCTACTGAGAAATTTAAAACAGAGTTTATAAGAACGCTGATGCAAAATTCACCAACCGTAGCAGGTATACTTAATAAGAACAGGGTGATCATAGTGCCTAACGGATTTGGGTTGGATAATACTCATTGTGGTGGTCAGAGAATAGAGAAAGGTCCTATCAACTATTATATAACCTCTCTGGAAGATAAATTAAACATCTACGATTTGTTCAGTGGAGGGCACAAGTCGCAGGAGATTGTTTTTAATCTTAAAAGTAAGGAAACAGCCTGCAGGGTAAATGAATACGACTATTTCGATGTTTTCTTCGAAAAACAATTTCTTCAGCAATACAAGGAAATATTTGGCGACGATAATGAGCAGACAAGGGGGTTGAAAGTGAGGGCAAAGGAAATACAGCAGCAGGTAAGTGGCCTGGCGGGAAAACGGTATGCTTTAGTGGTGGGTACTGACAATTATAAGGGAAGGGGCTGGAAAAAATTAAGTAATCCTGTAAAAGATGCAAAGGCTGTAGCGGATGAGTTGTCCAATTCCTATGGGTTTGAAGTACAGCTATTGGAAGACAGGCCCATGGATACTATATATAAAGCTATCAGAGAGTATTATCGTATTGCAAAACCCAATGATCAGTTCGTGGTTTATTTTGCCGGTCATGGAGATGTGGATGAAGAATTACTCGATGATGGGTTTATAGTTTGTACCGATTCCCGGTCTGTTGACGACGATCCTGTCCGGAATACCTATATCCCTTATTTAAAACTGCAGAAAATGCTGAATAATATTCCTGCACGGCAGATCCTGGTATTGCTCGATGTTTGTCATGGGGGAGTATTTGATCAAAAAGTTTTCGACAAGGAAAAAAGAGAAGGGGAGTTTGGCAATATCTCAAACAGGAATGTGCTGCAGTTTTTAAAAGATAAGTTACCGTTGCGGACACGGAAGTTCTTATCATCTGTGGGTAGCGAACCGGCTTTTGATGGTAAGGCTGGCCGTCATTCCCCTTTTGCGAACCTCCTGTTACAGGTACTAAGGGCAAAGGGAACCGGGTCAAACGGAATCGTAACCCTGTCGGATATTTTCAAAGTGTTGCAAACAGCCAGTTTAAATGAAACCGCCACGTTAAAAATATCTCCCGCTATGGCAGATTTTGGGCAGGTAGATGCTTTTAGTGAGTTTATTTTTATTCCCCTGGAAAAAATGGGTGCAAACGAAAAATGAAAATGACATTGTTGTCTGTCCTATCGGCTACGCAGCCTGTATTTTGAAGCCTATAGTGATGAGTGTTCCTTTGCCCGGTCCTTCACTGGTAATATCCAGGGTGCCTTCATGACTTTCCACTATAGCCCGGCAATTATTCAGGCTTTGCCCTGCATCGGAAGATTCGCTTATTGGTTTTCTGCCATTATCCTTTACTTGCAGTATCAGCTTTTTAGCATCAGTGTAGGCGTTAATACAAATACTTTTTTCGTCAGGATTAGCTTCTACAGCGTCAATACTGTTTTTCAGAACATTAAGTATCAGTTGCATCAGTTTGGTGCGGTCGCCTTTAATCAGTGGAAGTTCTTCCTCAACGTTCAGGTAAACATTTACGGCCATTTTATCAATTGTTGAGAAAAGCATGGAAAGACTGTCGTTGATAATGTTTTTGAGGTTGGCCTGTTTTCTTTCCTTTGTTTCATGACCGGAAATATATTGCCGCTGAATGTTCAGTATTTCTTCAATATTGCCAATGATACCCAACTGCTCTGATATAGAATGAGTGATCTCTTCCTGGTTGTTTTTTTGGGTTTCAGCAATGCCGGTAAGTAATTTGATAACGGCTTCTGCTTTATTATCGCCTATGGCTGAAGAAAGCGATGCTTTTTGTTCTTCAAAAAAATGCGATAGGTGTAGTAACCTTTCCGAATGATCTTTTTCCTGCAGCCTTTTAATACGGGTGAGATAAGAACCAAAGCCTACAACAGCATTTCCAATATCATGCATCACTTCAGAAGCAATTTCAAATTTCCCCTGTGCAACTGCTTTTTCCAGCATGGCATCATGCTGTTGTTTTTCCAGCAATTTTACCTTGGTGATATCCCTGGACATACCGAATGTACCCATTACTTCACCTTGTGGGTTGATCAATGGTAATTTGGTAGTGGCAACCCATCTTTCCGATCCATCTTCTTTTACTTCTTTTTCGATATAGTCAATTTTCGGGTTTCTTGTTTGCTGAATTTCCTGTTCATCTTTATAAGCCTCCAGGGCATGTTCTTTATCTGCAAAATCAAAATCAGATTTACCAATCAGATCTTTTTCCGAAGCACCGGGAACATCAGACAGGTGTTTGCTTACCATATATTTACTCACCCGGAGGAACTTACTTTCTTTGTCCTTGAAATAAATGGCATCAGGCATATTATCCATTAAACAATCAAGATAATATTTCTCTTTTTCAAGATTTTCGTTTAACTCCTTTAGCATCAGTTCATTTTTCTTGATCTCCGTTATATCCTGCAAGGCGCCAATAGTTCTGCTGGGTATTCCTTTCTCATCCCTGAGTATTAAAGCTTTTTCTCTTACGAAAGCATACTCACCATTCGCTTTTAAGAACCGGTATTCACAAGACCAGCCATTGGCCTGCGGGTTCTCTTTGGCATCAAGTGTTGTTCTTGTTACTCTTGCCAGATCATCAGGATGTACTTTTGAAGCCCAAAAACTTACTGAAGTTGTTTCCGGAATATTATTGTGATAGCCGAAAAGTTTACGGTAACCATCTCCCCAGAAAACTGCATCTTCTGCATAGTTGCGGTCCCAGATAGCATCAGAGGTCGCCATGGCCGCATAGCTAAAACGTTTATTACTTTCAATAGCGGCCTGTTCCTTTGCTGCAAGCAGGGCATCCATCTGCAGTCTTTTCATTTCTGTAGTTTGCACCACCTGTATCTCGCTATATTTATTCAGAAGATAGCCCCATAGACCACAGATATAGAATACCAGCGCCACAAGAAGTATATGGAGTATGAATCTTTCAAGCTCCAGGGAATTTAATTGTTTGAAGTAAGGGTTATCAAAACCTGTATTCTTATGATAACCAAAGATGGCAAGGTGTACAACTACAATCAGGAAAAGAGGTATTTGCAGTTTCCAGTTTTGATACATGATGAGAATAGTACTTCCTACAAAAGCAAAAAAGTATATTTCAAACATACCATGCATCTGGTAGATATATTGAACCATAAAGAGACCAAGTATGCCACTTAGTACATACTGGTACAGGTTTGATTCAGGGATGCCGAGTTTTACCGAATAGTAAATAAGCAGATATATAAGCCCGCCACCTGTAGCTACAAGCCAGGTATTGTAAAATGTTGCGCAAATAAACCCCCCGACAAAATAAATGGCTAGGAAATGGTTCATCAGCCTGTCGGATCGTCTTCTGATACGGTGCCTGAAAGGGATATCTTCAGGCTTTTGCATTGCGTCAATATGATTCTCTAGTATGGGTTCCATCATCGCACTATTGATTTTCAACTACTGATTCTTTGATGAAGTGATGTTTATTTTTTTATAGGAATGGTGATAGTAAATACAGCTCCATTATTATTATCTGCTTTGATCTCACCTCCATGTGCTGTTATATACTGTTTAACAATAGCTAACCCCAGGCCGGTACCATTA
>CAZTKV010000067.1:12387-13678 GCA_964614285.1 uncultured Chitinophaga sp.
ACATCGCCGAGTTGCACTACTGATCCATCAGCTACCTGGGCTGACTTTACACGGGCAATTAATTCTCTCAGGTCTATTTTCTCTTCAATGGCACCAATAGAGAATAGCTTTTCATACTCAGCGTTGTCGTGTAGTTTTCCCAGCAAGGCCATATCTGTTTCGACATAGGTGACCAACTGATCCAATATATTTCTCAACAGTGATGTCAGGTGCTGTTCATTGACTGAAATTGATGAAATGGTCTGAATCAGCTTCTCCAGGTTTCGCAGCTTGTTATAATCAGTAACAGCTTTTGTTGCCAGTTGAGTGATTTCTTCTGAGGCATATGGTTTACAATGATAACCAACATTCTGACCGGCCCTGGCTACAATATCATCGATCGAATTATCACTGAAGGCTGTTACAAAAATGATCTCGGCTTTGGTATCAAATTTTCTTATTTGCTCAGCTGTTTCCATTCCATCCCATCCCGGCATGCGCATATCAAGAAATATGACAGCATAGGGAACACCATTGGACACAGATTTTTTTACCATCTCGAGTCCTTCCATGCCATTGGCTGCTTTATGCACGGTAAAACTGGGAATATTACTTTTTCTTTTGCTTGTTGGTGATGACGGAGTATCAAAAAGGATGCTGGCTGCCAGGCCTACACTTTCATTTTCAGCTGTGCTTTTCCTTGGCATCAGAATTTCTTCAATATCATTTCTTACCAGTTCTTCATCATCAATTACTAAAACGGATGTATTCGCTGCTTCTTTCATAGTATTGGATTTTATTGTAAAAGATGGATTGTAATGTTAGTTTACAGGTTAAATTTTATAATAGTTAATGCTCCTTTGCCAGGTCCTTCGCTGGTAATATTAATACAGGCCTGGTGACTTTCCAGAATAACCCGGCAATGATCAAGCCCAAGACCTGAACCTGATGATTTGGTAGTGAAGCCACGGGTAAATAGCTTTCTGCCTGTTTCTGCATCAAAACCCTTACCGCTGTCTTTAATTTGTAACACCAGTGAGTCCGGGGTATTTATTATTGTGATAGAAATTGTTTTATCTACAGCATAAATGTCAATTGCCTCAATACTATTCTTGAGTAAATTGAGAATTACCTGCATCAATTTGGTCCGGTCTCCTTTTATAAGGGATACTTCATCCGGAATGTTCTGTAAAACAGCAATATTCCTTTTGTTGAGTGAGGCATAAAGCATGGCCATACAGTCATTGATTATGCTGGTAAGGGATACAGGCTTTTCTTCATGCCTGCTGCCATTTATATATTGACGCTGGAT
>CAZTKV010000068.1:0-2960 GCA_964614285.1 uncultured Chitinophaga sp.
ATAGAAGCAGCCGTTCGGAGCGAGGAAACAGAACGACACAGAATTGCAGAAACATTACATGACGAGGTTGGTGCCATCTTATCTTCGGCTAAGCTTCACCTGCTTGGTATTAAATCAGAAGTACTGGATGAAAAAGATAAAAAGCTGCATGAAAAAGGCCGGGAGTTATTAAATGAGGTGATTCAAAAAGTGAGAGGCATATCACACAACCTGCATTCTAATATTCTCAAAGAATTTGGTCTGAATGAAGCAATACGGCACTTTGTCAAAAAACTTACGCAGGAAACGATCATCAACGCCACTACCAACCTGGATGATAACTATAAAACCAGTAATGCTGATGATGATATAAGCCTGTACAGGATAGTGCAGGAACTAATAAACAATATTCTCAAGTATGCCCATGCATCAGAAATGCTGATCAGCTCATCGTTTCAAAATCAGGT
Organism: uncultured Chitinophaga sp.; assembly: GCA_964614285.1. Taxonomy (GTDB): domain Bacteria; phylum Bacteroidota; class Bacteroidia; order Chitinophagales; family Chitinophagaceae; genus JJ008. The sequence goes on from CAZTKV010000068.1 coordinate 447, forward strand.
ACTGGATCTTGTTATCTTTCATAACGGAGACGGATTAACCCAGGAGCAATTTGAAGAATTACGCTATCAGAAAGAGGGGCTTGGCCTGAAAAATATCCAGAACAGGATTATATTGCTCAAAGGAACCATTCTCTTTACCAGCGGTACTGAAGGCTATCGCATTAATATTCATGTACCGGTAAAAACAGCACAGCATGAGTAAAATAAAAATAGCTATCGCCGACGACTATAAGATATTCAGGGAAGGTTTAAAAGTAGGTTTGTCCGCTGATGATGGGCTGCAGGTATTGCTGGAAGCAGACAATGGCGAAGACCTTCTTAAAGCATTAGAAACTGAACAACCCGATGTTATAATTATGGATCTCAAAATGCCTATAATGGATGGCATGGAAGCTACCAAAGTAGTTCGCAAAAAATACCCCTCTGTCAAAGTGCTGGTAGTAAGCATGTACGAGGATGATAAATTCATCATTCACCTCATGGAAAATGGAGCTAACGGGTATTTATTGAAAAATGCAGAACCTGATGAGATACGCCGTTCTATTTATGCCGTGCATGAAAATGGATATTATTTCAATGATCTCGTAAACAAAGCCCTGTTGAAAAAACTGGTATTGAAAAATAATCTCAAGCCTTCATTTAATCAGAATATAGATCTAACTGAGAGAGAACAAGAAGTACTCAAACTCATCTGTGAAGAAAAAACAGCTGCAGAAATAGGAAAGGAAATATTCCTGAGCCCCCGTTCAGTAGAAGGAATCCGTCAACGCTTAATTGAGAAGATTGGCGTTCGCAATACAGCCGGCCTGGTGATGTTCGCTGTAAAGAATGGGATTGTCGATTAGCTTACTACAGGTTATCAAACATATCTTTTGTCATCGCTGACAGATCATACTCTTCTTTCCAGCCCCAGTCATTTCTTGCCACTGTATCATCAATGCTTTGAGGCCAGCTGTTTGCTATTACCTGCCGGTAATCCGGTTTGTAGGAGATAGTAAAGCCAGGAATATGTTTTTGAATTTCAGCTGCTATTTCTTTTGGAGAAAAACTCATACCCGAAACATTGTAAGAAGTGCGGATGCTGATTTTGTCTGCCGGTGCTTCCATCAGTTCGATGGTAGCCCTGATAGCATCAGGCATATACATCATAGGCAGATAGGTGTCTTCTTTCAGGAAACATTCATACTTTTTTTCTTCCAATGCTTCATGAAAGATCTCAACGGCATAATCAGTAGTGCCGCCACCCGGTGCCGATTTGTAAGATATTAACCCGGGATAACGGATACTTCTCACATCTACTCCAAATCGCTGGAAAAAATAATTGCACCAGAACTCACCTGCATATTTACTGATACCATAAACAGTGGTCGGTTCGATTATTGTTTGTTGCGGGCAATTTTGCTTAGGTGAAGTAGGCCCAAAGACAGCTATGGATGAAGGCCAGTAAATTTTATGTAATTTTTCTTCCCTTGCGATATCCAGTACATTCAGTAATCCCTGCATATTCAGGTTCCAGGCCAGACCGGGGTTCTTTTCGCCGGTAGCAGAAAGAATTGCAGCGAGCAGGTATATCTGGGTAATATTTTGCCGGATCACCTGTACATGCAACATCTCTTTATTCATTACATCCAGCGATACATAGGGACCGGTTCCTTCCAGCAATGGATTTTGTTCCCTCAGATCTGATGCGATCACATTGGCATTACCATAGATCTTCCGAAGAGCTAATGTAAGCTCTACTCCTATCTGGCCTGATGCGCCTATTACCAATATTTTTTCTTTTACCATAGCAAGCTTTTATCAGCAAAGATTAAATAACAAATTTCAAATTCCAACTTAAAAACCAAAACTCGGAACTTACAACTATTTTTGCTGCATGGAAAAATTTTTAACCCAATTATTCGCTGGTCAGCAATATGATGAAAACAATTTCTTTTTGCTGGCGGGGCCCTGCGTAGTAGAAAGTGAAGAATTGGTCATGGAAGTGGCAGAAAAAGTGGCAGGCATATGTAAAAAACTTGGTATCCCTTATATTTTTAAAGCCTCCTACAGGAAAGCCAATCGTACCAGTGCTTCATCATTTACCGGTCTGGGTGATCAGAAGGCCCTTGAAATACTAAAAAAAGTAAAAGATAAATATTCATTGCCTGTTGTTTCCGATATCCATGCACATGATGAAGCTGCATTGGCCGCTGCATATGTGGATGTACTGCAAATTCCTGCTTTCCTGTGCCGGCAGACAGACTTGTTGGTAGCCGCAGCACAAACTGGAAAAGTGGTAAATGTGAAAAAAGGACAATTTCTCAGCGGACCCGCTATGAAGTTTGCAGTAGAAAAAATAAAACAAGCCGGTAATAACAAGGTAATGTTAACTGAAAGAGGAACTACTTTTGGTTACCAGGACCTGGTGGTAGACTACAGAAATATTCCCTGGATGAAAGAACATGGCACCCCGGTAATAATGGATGTAACACATTCATTGCAGCAACCTAACCAAACAAGTGGTGTGACAGG
>CAZTKV010000068.1:3060-13672 GCA_964614285.1 uncultured Chitinophaga sp.
AAAGAAAAAGATGTAACCAGGGTACAGATTGTAATAAGAAAATATAACTTCTTCATTTTTTGGTATTTGTGTGGCTGCCGGTAAAAGGCGGCGCAAAGATAATTGAATTACAGGAATAGGATTGACAATGAGGGCATCGGGTTGCATAAGGGTTTTTTTCTTAACAAGCCGATAACTGTTTATTTAATCAGAATCAACCTATTGCATCAAGGTGTTGTTGCAACTCGATCTCAGTTTTAATAAGTACATCCCTCGCTTTGCTTCCCTGGCTGGGTCCAACAATACCCGCCGCCTCCAACTGATCCATCAGGCGGCCGGCCCGGTTGTAACCAAGCTTCATTCTGCGCTGTAATAAGGAGGTGGATCCCACCTGGTTTTGGACAATAAGCCGGGCTGCATCCTCAAATAAGGAATCTCTGTCAGCAAGGTCAAAATCTTTGCCTTCCAGTTCTTTTTCATCTACATATTCCGGTAATAAAAAGGCTTGAGGATACCCTCTCTGTTCGCTTATAAATTCAACTATTTGCTCAACTTCTGGTGTGTCTACAAAAGCACATTGCAGACGGGTTAGTTCACCATTATGAGAAATCAGCATGTCTCCTTTTCCAATTAATTGCTCGGCACCTCCGGTATCAAGAATTGTCCGTGAGTCAATCTTGGAAGATACTTTAAAACCAATGCGGGCAGGGAAGTTGGCTTTGATGGTTCCGGTAATGATATTTACAGAAGGTCGTTGGGTGGCGATGATCAGGTGTATACCAATAGCCCTTGCCAGCTGTGCCAGCCGGGCAATAGGCATCTCCACTTCCTTACCAGCGGTCATGATCAGGTCGGCAAATTCATCAATCACCAATACAATGAATGGAAGGTATTGATGGCCCTTCTGCGGATTAAGTTTCCGCCTGATGAATTTCTCATTATACTCTTTAATATTCCTTGCCCCAGCCTCTTTTAAGAGGTCATACCGGTTATCCATTTCAATACACAATGCATTCAGTGTATGTACCACCTTTTTTGTATCCGTGATAATAGCATCTTCTTCTCCGGGTAATTTAGCAAGAAAATGTTTTTCGATATGCCGGTAAATACTTAACTCCACTTTTTTAGGATCGATCAGTACAAATTTCATCTGAGAAGGATGTTTTTTGTACAATAAGGATACCAGTATCGCATTAAGTCCTACTGATTTTCCCTGACCGGTAGCCCCTGCCATCAGCAGGTGTGGCATTGATGCGAGGTCTACTATATAGTTCTCGTTATCGATCTTTTTACCAATTGCGATAGGCAGGCTGAAATTATTATGCTGAAATTTTTCAGACGATAATAATGTCTTCATGCTAACTACTGTCTTTTTCACATTAGGCACTTCAATACCTATTGTTCCCTTGCCAGGGATCGGCGCAATGATACGAATACCTAATGCGGCAAGGCTCAGCGCTATATCATCTTCCAGGTTCTTGATCTTGGAAATACGTACCCCGGCTGCAGGAACTATCTCATACAATGTAACAGTCGGACCAACCGTAGCACTTATTTTTTGTATTTCAATAGCATAATTCCGCAGCGTCCCGATGATCTGGTTCTTGTGATTCTCAAGTTCATTGGTATCCTGTACTATTTTTTCACTGCCATGTGTTTCAAGCAGGTTTAATGTTGGGTATTTGTAATCCCGCAGATCAAGGGTTGGTTCATAAGGTGGCAGGTTTTCGGGTACTGAAGCCTGCTCTTCCTCTTCTTTTCCTGGCACTGCTTTGATTTCCAGTTCCAGGTCCTCATCTGCTTTTGTAACGGACGGTTTCTCTTTTACTGGCCTGATAATTTCTTCCACCGGTGTTACAGGAGGAATATCAAGTTCATGAGAATGCATTATATCACTCACAATTTCTCTTTCAACAGTGGGCTGTCCTTCCTCTATCTTCTCAATAATGTCCTCTATTGATTCCTCCTTCTCGATCACCTGGAACTCATGAAGAGGTTTTTCATCAGGGAAATTAATAACAATACCAGTATCAGATTTTACCGTATTTATCTTTTGCTCTGTATTCCCTTTATCGCCATACAAATCATTCACTATTTGTCCTGTCGCTGCAGTTGCAATATTAGCCCCGGTTTCTTCCTGGCCCGGGTCTCCTGTAATCTCATCCTGTTTTTTCCGGGGGAAATTAAATGCAGGGTTAAATTGCCAGATAAAATAGCCAATAGCGAGCAATAACAGGATTGCTCCTGTTCCAAAAGTTCCGACCGCACCATGCAGTTGCCGGTTAAGCATATCCCCGACGCCACCGCCAAAAGGAAATTCATTTTTTGCAAAAACAAAAGAAAGTGAAACGGCAAGAACCATTAATCCCACAGTTACATATTTCAGGTTCCTCCAGATAGAAAATACTTTGCGGCGGACAAGAAGATTTACACCTACTACAAAAAAGAAAGTGCAGATGAGAAATGACGCAACGCCAAAAGCTTTGAAAATAAAAAAATGTGACAAGACAGCCCCCAGTCTTCCCAAAAGATTAGCCACCGGCTTATCATTGTCAAGGAGTGCTGAAAGCCCTTGCTGCGCCACAGCCTGATCTTCTTTCCATGTAAAAAGATAAGATGCGAATGCTATAAAGAGGAAAATTGAAATTAAGAGAGAAACAGCACCAACAATCTTCCAGGTACGTTCATCCCGGGCCAGTGACTTCCAGTCAACAGCTTCTTCCTTTTCAGCCTTAAACGCTTTCATATCAGGGTTGGCTGGTTTTTTCGAAGGAATAGCTTTTGTTTTCTTTTTCAGCTTATTAGCCATAGCCGCAAAGATAATTAGTTTGCTGTTCAAGTCCTTTTCCGGTCAAAAGGATTATGCCCGCATATAAAAGAGTATATCCAACAAATACCGGAAAGTAGTATCCGGGTTATTGGCAAAACCGGAAACGATATATTACATTTGAAATCGAACCGGCTTCATGAGAAAATTACCTGTTAAGCTATACTTTCTTGTATCAATAATTACTGCCTGTACAGCAGCAAAAACCGTTGCACAGGATAGCCTGGGTTTCGCCGGAACTTATACTGACATCAGTAAAGTAGTGATTGAGGAAAGAATCCTGAATACTGTCAGCACTTCTTACACAACAAACAGAACGGACCTGCCACTTATTTATAAGAACCTGGAATTCAAACCCGGGTTACAATACAAGGGACTTATTCCAATTAACCTGGTGACCAAACGAATAATTCTCAAATTCAACATCCGGAATACATCCGATTCACCAAACGCTGTTTATTTCTGCCCCGGCTTTTATTACAGTAAAATAGACCTTTATAAAGAAGGGAAAAACGGCATAAGTTCTGTACCCGCTGTTTTACCAGATATATCCGGTGGAATTGGCTACAGACTAATAACCCTGAATGCAAATGATTCTGCAACAATAGTGGCAGAGCTTTCTCCTGTAAAAACGTATAATAATGGAATGAAACCCCGGCTGATAGGAAAGGATCATCTGTCGGCTTTTATTGCCAGGCTTCACAGCGATTATAACCAGGGCACCCTGATCACTTATGTTTTCTGCGGTCTCCTGCTGATGATGATACTTTTTTCTATTACTAATTTTATACAGGGGGGAAACCAGGAATTCTTATACTATTCCGGGTATGCTATTTTTCTTGGCGGATTACTTTTTTCTCAAACGATATTTCATTTGCACCCGAGTCGTTTCAGTTATTTCTTTGAAGGCTATCTTGATTTCATCATGCAGGGAGTTGGCATTATTTTTTACATGCTGTTTATGAAGAAATTCCTGGATACAAAAAATAAACACCCCTTCCTGTTCAAACTGTATAATGCAGGCATCGGAATGCTGTATTGCTCTCTACTTATTTTCTCAATACTCCATTACTTCAGTAATAATTACCGGGCAGAGTACATGGTCGAAAACCTGACAAAGATTTTGCTGCTTTCCATGATACTGGTATTTCTTGTTTATAGTATCCGGCACTGGAATGATAAACTTCTGCGTTACCTATTCTGGGGCAACCTATTTTTATTCATCTTCGCCCTTATCTCGCAACTGGCTATACTAATGGTCGAAGAATTTAAGTCTCTCCCGGGTATTTTCAGGTCAGCAGTTATATATTACCAGGTGGGTTTGTTCCTGGAATTGGTTTTTTTCCTGGCCGGATTGAATTATAAGAACCGGCGCAATATCATTCTTCAGACAAAGGAAAGAGAAAACCTTAAGGCGCAGAATCTCCTCAAAGAATATGAAAAAGAAATAGCCGTATATAAAGCGCAGCAGGAAGAAAGACAGCGGATATCTGCTGATATGCATGATGAATTAGGAGCCGGGATGACAGCAATAAGACTGATGAGTGAAATTGCCCGGAATAAAATGAAAGAAAATACCCCGGTTGAAATTGAAAAGATATCTCACTCCGCTGATGAAGTGTTAAATAAAATGAATGCCATTATCTGGAGCATGAACAGTGGCAATGACACCCTGGATAATCTCATTTCCTATATACGATCCTACTCGATCGAATACTTTGACAATACACCGATACAATGCAAAGTAAATGCACCTGCTGAAATTCCGGGAAAAGAGTTGTCTGGTGATAAACGCCGTAATATATTCTTATGTGTTAAGGAAAGCCTTAATAATGTTTTGAAACACTCAGGTGGATCTTTGGTAACAATTGACATAGAAGCAACCGATAATCTTCGTGTTATTATCAATGATAACGGGAAAGGTATTGACCTGGAAAAACTTCGCCAGTTTGGAAACGGACTGAAAAATATTACCCGCCGAATGGAAAGTATCGGGGGCTCATATAAGATCGAAAATAAAAATGGGACAGTTACTACGCTGGATCTCCCTCTTTAACTACTTTTTCTTGTCACGGCCATCAGCAACAACAGCCAGCCTGCAATAAAAAACAAACCGCCGGCCGGTGTAATGGGGCCAACCCATTTTGTACTTGCATCCTGGATCTTTAATACTGTCAGCAGATACAAAGAACCGGAGAATAAAATAATTCCCGTAATAAAGCAATTAGCCACCCAGCGAAGCCATCGGGAAGAAAATTTCTCAAATAAAACAGCCACAGCCAGCAAACCAAGTGAATGATACATCTGGTATTGCACTCCTGTATTATAGCTATGCAGGATTGCGGTATCAGAAGTTATTTTTTGTAACCCATGTGCACCGAAAGCGCCTAAAGCAACAGCCAGGCCTGCAAAGAAAGCAGCAATGGCCAGGTAATTTTTATGCATGAAATATCTTTTCTATCAGTTTATCTAATTCGACAGGCTCTTCATCCAGTATCACATCGGCCTGCTCATAATAAATCCTCCTGTCAGAGAATTTCTTAATGATAAACCCTTTCAGTTGTTCATCAGAAAGATCCCTGATCAGGGGTCTTTTATCTTTTTCCAGCAACAACCTGGAATGAAGTGTATCAATCGGTGTATTGATCCACACCGTTGTCCCGGCACTATTCATATACTCAATATTATTGAAATAACAGGGTGAACCTCCCCCGCAAGCCATCACAAAACTATCCTGGCTTTCAGTAATAATATGCAGGGCATCTTTTTCCATCAACCTGAATTGCTCTTCCCCTTCTGAAGCAAAGATCTCGGGAATTGATTTTCCGGCATGTTCTGTTACTTGTTCATCAAGATCAAAAAAACGGATACCCAGTTTCTGGCTCAGCAAATGGCCCCAGTGTGTTTTACCGGAACCCATGAATCCTATGAGGAAAATTTTCATATCTGAAGCTGAAATCTGAAGAAAGAAGTATAAAGAGTCTTATAATGTCAAGCTCCTTTCTGACTCAATACTTCCTGCTTCAGGTTTTTATTTAAACGCATTAAACCCTGTCACATCCATACCGGTAATCAGCAAATGAATATCATGTGTACCTTCATATGTAATCACACTTTCAAGGTTCATCATGTGACGCATCACTGGATACTCCCCGGTAATACCCATACCGCCCAGCATCTGTCTTGCATCTCTGCAGATATTGGTAGCGATCTCACAGGAATTTCTTTTGGCCATGCTGACCTGCTGCGGTGTGGCCCTGCCTTCACTCATCAAAACACCCAGGCGCCAGTTTAGTAACTGTGCTTTGGTGATCTCTGTAATCATTTCCGCCAATTTCTTTTGCTGTAACTGGAATCCACCAATCGGTTTACCAAACTGAATTCTTTCCTGCGAATAACGCAAAGCAGTATCATAGCAATCCATCGCTGCGCCAATAACACCCCAGGCAATACCATAGCGGGCCTTTGTTAAACAACCCAACGGTCCTTTTAGTCCTTTAACATTGGGTAAAATATTTTCTTTAGGCACTTTTACATTATCAAATACCAGTTCCCCGGTAGCTGAAGCCCTTAAACTCCATTTGCCGTGTGTGGTGGGTGTGCTGAAACCTTCCATTCCTCTTTCGACAATTAAGCCTTGTATCTCGCCAGCTTCATTTCTTGCCCATACTACGGCTACCTGCGAAAAAGGTGCATTACTGATCCACATTTTTGCACCATTAAGTATTACATGGTCACCGGCATCCCTGATGTTGGTAAGCATGCTGCTGGGATCACTTCCATGATTGGGTTCTGTTAAACCAAAGCAACCCAGCCATTCACCACTTGCCAGTTTTGGCAAATATTTTTTACGTTGCTCTTCACTGCCATATTGATAAATGGGAAACATAACCAATGATCCCTGTACGGATGCAGTAGAACGAACACCACTATCTCCTCTTTCCAGTTCCTGCATCATCAATCCATATGAGATATAATCAAGACCGCCGCCGCCGTATTGTTCGGGCACTGTTGGACCAAAACACCCGAGATCACCTAACTGCTTTACAATATGCTGGGGGAATTCCGCCTTTTGGGCATAATCTTCAATGATGGGAGAGATTTCTTTTTTAACATAACTGCGAACGGTGTCACGAATCATCTTATGCTCTTCAGTCAATAGTTCATCTACCAAAAAGTAATCAGGGCTTTGAAAAAGGTCTGTTCTGGCTGCCATCGTTATTTTCGATTTAAGATTTTTGATTTCAGATTTAGCCCCGCAAAGGTATTAGAAAGTTTGTAGTTAATGCCTGATTGTTTATGAATAATTGACCTGGAACCTAGTACCATTCCTGTCTTTCCCCCTTTGTAAAAAAATGATATATTTAGTAAAATATACCAGCATGAAACGAAGTTTACTATTACTAATGCCGTTGATGATCCTGTGCCAGGTTTCATTTGGTCAGCAAGATTCCACAGCGAAAAAAACAGAGCCACAGGTGAAACAATTCTGGTTGGTGATCCTGAAAACCGGGCCAAAGGATAAGGAGATCACCGACACAGCACAACGAAAAAAACTTTTTGCAGGCCATTTCGCCAATATGGAACGATTGCATAAAGAAGGAATTCTGAAAGCGGCCGGGCCTTTTGGTAAAAATGATTTTACCTGGCGGGGACTGTTCATTATAGATTGTGGAACCAGGGAGGAAGCGGAGAATCATGTAAAAACCGATCCAACGGTTACAGCAGGTGTTTTTATTTATGATATTGTGCCCTGGTGGAGCGAACCGAGCGGCAGTTTTACTCCCGGTAAGCCAGAGAAAAAATGATGTTTGAAAATGAGTGTTAGTACCAACTCAATTCTAAAAAATATTTTAGCAATCCTCTTTGGATTTTTTCTTGTTTTTGCTGCTATCGGAACATTTTCTATCCTACTTCTCTTTATAAGGCCCAAAGAAAACTTATTGCTGCTGGATATAGTGATATTGGGAGTTTCATGTTTTTCGGGAGGATTTGCAACCTCGTCCACTGCTGCAAATTTCAAACTACTTTGTACTTGTATTCTATGTATATTATCCTTGTTAATGCTTGGCACATGGCTGGAGTTTAATTTAATTGATAATAACCACCGAAAAAACTATCCTGAGGTCTTTACCATTATTATTTCTTGTTTACTTGGCGGAATCGCCGGAAGAGAAAGAAAATCACTATAAATATTCTTTCATTTCCCCCTGGTACTCCTTAGCCGCTTTCCTCGCCTTCTCGGCAAAATCTTCTCCTGAAGAAACATATATAATAGCACGGCTGGCATTCACCAGTATTCCACAATCCCTGATCATGGCTTCTTCAGATACTTCTTTCAGGCTGCCACCCTGTGCACCCACACCCGGAACAAGGTAGAAATGGTGCGGAGTTAGTTTCCTCGCATTGCTTAATTCACCTGCCCTGGTCGCACCGACCACAAACATTAAATTATCTTCCGTTCCCCAGGTAGCCACAGTTTCCAATACTTTCTCATAGAAAAACTCACCGCCGGTATGCAACAGTTCAAAATCATTGGCTCCTTTATTGGAAGTTAAGCCCAGCACAATAGCCCATTTTCCTTTGTGCTGTAAAAAGGGTTTTACACTGTCTTCTCCCATATAGGGAGCCACGGTAACAGCATCAAAGGGCAAGGTCTCAAAAAAAGCCTTTGCATACTGATCAGAAGTATTGCCGATATCGCCCCGCTTGGCATCTGCAATTTTAAAATGTTCACTACCTATGTAGTTCACCGTTTTCTCCATCGCTTCCCAGCCTTTTACTCCCAATGCCTCATAAAATGCAGTGTTGATCTTATAACTCACACACAAATCCTTTGTGGCATCAATAATAGCTTTATTAAAGGCAAATACGGGATCAGGCTCAGTCAAAAGATGCTTGGGAATTTTTGTAATGTCAGTGTCCAAACCAACGCAGAGGTAAGATTGTTTCTTTCTTATCTGTTCAACAAGTTGATGCCGTGTCATGGCTGCGAAGTTAGTATGGAACGCTGATTTTTATGCTGATTAAATTTGACATTGCCAAATCATAATCAATCCTCACTATCTTGATAATCTGCGTTCCGGCTTTCTTGTTCTGTCTATTTGAGATTCAATTATCACACATCTTAAAAATCATACTCACCTGCGTCCGATTTTTTCCAGGATTATCTTCTCGATTTCTTCGCTGTCCCATTTTTCTTCAATACCACTCTTCACCATTACCTGTTGCATGATCACTTCCTGGCGCAGTGAATTATTATATGCTTCTGAATAGCGTATATGCGGACTGAAAGTAACCTGTGAATAAGCAGGAATCCATTTGTCAGGATATTTTTCATATAATCTTGCCTCAATTTTCTTTTGCAGCAGGAATCTCGGGTCAGCAGTTCTGTCCCGCATTTCTGTGAAATTGTTTATTGCCAGGTCAGCAATAGCATCTCCATCCGGCTTGCGCAATGCCTGGTATTTTTCCAGGATTTTTTTCCAGTCATCATCATACTGGCCAATTAGTTCATCCAGTATACGGCAGTCTTCAAAACCACAGTTCATACCCTGTCCGAAGAAAGGAACAATAGCATGGGCGGCATCACCGATCAATGCAAACTTATCTTCCCTTATCCACGGAAAACATTTTACGGTAACCAATGAAGACGTTGGATTAGTAAAAAATTCATTAATATAATCCGGCATCAGCGGTACAGCATCCGGAAAAGTCTTTTCGAAAAACTCTTTTACTTTTTCCTCATTGGTCAGTTTTTCAAATGATGCTTCTCCTTCAAAAGGGAAAAATAAAGTACAGGTGAATGTCTTATCAAGATTGGGTAATGCAATCAGCATGTAATCCTTCCTTGGCCAGATATGCAGGGCATTTACTTCCATAGCGAAATCCCCTGCAGAGGTTGGAGGAATAGTCAATTCCTTATAACCACAATCGATATAAAACTGCTGGTAGTTAAATTTATCATGCTGCAACTGGTGTTGTAACCTGGCTGCAGAAAAAGCCCCATCCGAACCGAAAATCAGCTCCGAATGGTGAGAGATCAGTTCTCCTCCGGAATTTTCAAAAGTAACCGTACTGGTTTTCCAGTCAATTGTATTGCATTTGTGATTGAAAAATATTTCCACGCCATGTTGTTCAGCGAGGTCCATCAGTTTCATATTCAACGTACCCCTTGAAACAGAATTAATATATTGACCCTCTTTACCATAAGGCTGAAAAGCCGTACTGCCATCAATGTTGTGAATGTAACGGCCATGCATGGGAATAGATATCTTCTTTATTTCATCTGCCAAACCCACCCTCTCCAATGCCAGAAGGCCCCGGTCGCTTAGTGCCAGGTTAATAGAACGGCCGGCACTCATCTTTTCTTTCCGCATGTCTCCGCGGCGTTCATACACTTTTACTTTGTATCCTCTTTTAGATAGATAAATGGAAAGTAATGAACCAACCAGCCCGGCTCCAATAATGGTGATATCTTTCTTCATTTCCAAATAATCATTTAAATCTTATTAATCGCGGTTCTCACTATTTCTCCAAACCGGTAAATATCTTCAAACGAGTTGTACAAAGGCACAGGCGCCACTCTTATCACATTCGGCTCCCGCCAGTCAGCTACTACTCCCTGTTTTGTCAATTCATCAAAAATTTCCTTCCCTCTTTTCAGCATCAGCATAGAAACCTGGCAACCTCTTTCTTCCTCATTAGCCGGAGTTATTATCTCAATTACTTTTTCAGCCTGCCTGCTGTTTATATCATTCAGCACATAATGTAAATATCCGGCTAATAGCTTTCTTTTTTCATGAA
>CAZTKV010000069.1:0-13507 GCA_964614285.1 uncultured Chitinophaga sp.
ATATAATCTAACTGATCTTCATTGGTTATTTCTCCTGTTATTTCTCCAAGGTAATGTAAGCAACGGCGAATGTCTAATGCCAACAGATCACCTGGCAACTTATCGTCCAGGCCTCTTTTGATTTCTGATAGAGACCTGGATACTTCTTTTAAAGCATGATAATGCCTCGCATTGGTAATAATTGTATTTTCTGGTTGTACCTGGCCCTGTATTACTGTATCTACCATTTTTTCCCTGAGTACTTCTATATGGAGATTCTGCTTTGCAGAAATAAAGATAACATGCTCTAATGCGCTAAGCTTTTGCCTTGCTTTAGTTTCTTCTAATTCATCAGTTTTATTTGCTACCAATAAGTATTTTATGTCCAGCTTCTTGGCCTCCATACACCATTCCTGTACTTCTTCCACCTTATCATTCCTCACATCAAATAAATAGAGTACAATATCAGCTTCCCTCATTTTCTCCAGGCTTCGCTCAATTCCGGCAGTCTCTATGGTATCAGTTGTATGCTGTCTTATCCCTGCCGTATCGATGAGACGGAAAAGTATGCCATCAATATTTATTACTTCTTCAATTGTGTCTCTCGTTGTACCGGGTATATCACTTACAATAGCCCTGTTCTCATTTAGCAGCCGGTTAAGTAAAGTAGATTTCCCGGCATTGGGTTTTCCAACAATTGCCACACTTACTCCATTTCGTATCACATTTCCCAGCCTGAAAGAATTGATCAGTTTATCAGTCGACCCCTGTAATTCATCGATTAGTCCGTAAAACTGCTTTCTATCTGCAAATTCAACATCCTCCTGTGAAAAATCTAATTCTAACTCGATAAGAGCGGAAAACTTTAGTAATCTCTCCCGCAGCTCTTTAAGGTTCATCGAAAAACCTCCTCTCATTGTATGTAAAGCTGCTTTTTGGGAGGCTGCAGTGTTGGAAGAGATAATATCTGCTACTGCTTCAGCCTGTGTAAGATCAAGTTTGCCATTCAAAAAGGCTCGCTGGGTGAATTCTCCTGGTTTCGCAAGCCTCGCACCATATTTTATACAAGCTTCAATTACTTGCTGCTGAATAAATGGCGATCCATGACAACTTATTTCCACAATATCTTCCCCGGTATATGATCTTGGGTTTTTAAATACAGAGACTACAGCTTCATCCAACAGGTTATCACCATCTTTCAATACGCCTACATGTAGCGTATGAGAATGCTGATGCTGCAGATCTTTAGAAGAAAATAGCTTATTGGCAATTTCAATCGCTTTGCCACCACTTAAACGTAAAACACCTATAGCGCCAATACCCGGAGGAGTTGCTAAAGCAACTATGGTATCATCCCATCCTGATAATTTATTCATTACTCCCCAAAAGTATTTAAATGAGCCTGATTTTTAAGCTTTGAATTAACAAGCAAAAAAAATATCCCCTCTAAGAGAGGGGATACTACAATTATTGCTGCAGGTCAGATTATTCTGATTCTACTCTGAAAGTTATAGGCTGCTTGCGGTAAGCTTTTACCTGACGTCCATTCTGTACAGCAGGGTTCCATTTGGGACCTTTTTTTATAACCCTGATAGCTTCCTCTTCCATACCATAACCATGATTAGTTAAGGATCTTACATCACTGATATTACCTTCCTTGTCCACTACAAACTGAACAACTGTGGTGTACGTTCCTTCCGGGGCACCATTATCAGTTGCAACCTGGCCATTTGCATTCCTTTCCAGGTATTGGCGCCATTTACTATCACCACCAGGAAAACTTGCTTCTATTTCCACTTTATCAAAAATCTTATTTTCATCATCTTCTTTCTTAACCTCTACTATTTGCTTTCCCTGGTCAATCTCAACGGGAGCAACAATCCCCTGGTCTTTTACACCCTCTACGTTTACCACATCAATTTTAGCCTCTTTCAACTCTTCCTGAGGTGGTGGTGGCTTTTCAACCTCCTCGTCTTTTTTAATTACCGGAGGTGTGAATTGCTTCATTTCTACCTTAGGTGGCTCTTGTTTTGGAGGAGGAGGTGGTGGTGGTGGTGGCGGCTCCTTTTTTTCCTCCTGCTTCACATCCTGAATGGTCATTTCATTCATTTTCAACTTATTATCATTCTTGTCCTTTAAAGTGCTGGACAAGTAGGATATCAATAAAGCCAGTACGGCTATTGAACCTGTAATGATAAGGGCACGGGTAATACGGCGATTATATGTCTTTCTTAACTCATAAGCGCCATAGTCTTTGTTCCTTCCATCAAAAATGATGTCCAGAACATCGGCTGATAGTATTTTATTGGCTTCCATTACTTAGCGTTTTGTATTAGATGCTTATCGGGGTATTTTTCCATAACCCAAGCAGATTATTTTATGCCACCCATTTCTTCGGTTTTCTTAATCAGTTCGAATTCCTGATCAAAAATTTTAACCATCGCATAGGTACGAACCTGGTTGATAGTCATTTCATCCAATATATCCACCGTATTCTTGTATGTGGCTTCAGGACTGGGTTTGATAATAACAACAAAATCTTTATCGGCGCAATTACTTATTGGTTTTCCCTCTGCTTTAGCCTTGGCTTCACACTCCGGATCAGTTACATATCTCGAAATTACTTCCTTCTTTTTGTTTATGATAATATCCCTGATACCTTTGAATGTTGTTTGCTTAAAATTATCGCCGGATTCTGTTAGCTTACCTTCATAATAGTATATCTGGTCATTTTTACCAAGCATAATACTAAGCACCGAGGACTCCTTTACCTCGGTTTGTTCTTTTTGATCCTTAATATCCTTTGGCATATTAAGGTCCAGTGTTGTCGGTGTACTCATTGTAGCTGTAAATACGAAGAACGTAATCAGCAGAAATCCCAAATCCACCATTGGTGTCATATCCACTCTTGTAGAAAGCTTTTTAGCTTTTTTTACACCCGGGCCTTTTTTGTGACCACCATCACCTCCACCGGTATCTATACTTGCCATATAAAAATGTTTTTAGGTTAATTATTTTTTGAGATCCTTTTCGCCTGCTCTCTCTTTGATATAAAGCTCTGTACCAGACGGTATATCGTCTAATGCAGTAACAAGATTATATTTAAACTCCTCGTTGCGCTTCAAAGCCGAAATAACTGCTTCAAAAACAGGGTATTTTGATTTGCCATCCCCTTTAATGAGGTAGTTCAGCTTTTCACCTGCAAAAGCACTTTTGGATTCACGGATCCACCAGAATAATTGATTATTCAACGTATCCAACACAGGTATTCCAGGCTGTTTAAGCTTAGGCTGATCTTTTGCATCTGTCGAAAGTAGTTCCTTCAACCCCGTAAAAGGAACGCCTACCATAAACGTTTTCCTGAAATTAGCAATTTGGGCAGGAGATAACCCAAGATTCTGACTTGTGTTGATTCCGTTAATAATAGTGGTATACTTCTCCGGTGCATTTTCTGATAACACAGAAAAATAGACCTTATTACTTGAGTCAATCGAAATCATAACTGCATTATTCTCAGGCAACTTCTGAGACAGAACAGAGCCCGGTGTAGTAATTTCAACCGGTTCCGGCGGCTTGAATTTTGTGGCCATTATAAAGAAGGACAGAATCAGAAAGGCAATGTCCACGAAGGGGGTCATGTCCGTATCTGTACTCTTCCTTGGTATCTTAACACTTGGCATGATTACAATAATTTAGTATTGAGATGAATAAGTTGATAGTTTCCATACACAAACCTTCCAGCCATCCTTATTTATAAAGGGAGGCAAAGCTTTGTGTCAACGTGAAACCAGATTCATCAATACCATAAGTGATTGAATCAATTTTTGTAGTAAAGATATTATACATGATCAGTGCGATAGCTGAAGTACCGATACCTAATGCGGTATTATACAGCGCTTCTGAGATACCAACAGCGAGGTCGCCGGCAGCACCACCACCACCTTCTTCACCTAAGGCAGCAAATGAACGAATCATACCCAAAACCGTACCTAAGAGTGCGATAAGGGTACCAACTGATGTAATTGTAGAAAGGAATACCAGGTTTTTTTGCAACATTGGCAATTCAAGCGCAGTTGCCTCTTCCACTTCTTTTTGGATAGCAATTACTTTTTGATCTGTATTAAGATTTCCCTCAGAGATCATTTCTTTATAACGACGAAGCCCTGCTTTCATTACATTACCAACAGATCCACGTTGCTTATCGCATTCAGACAAAGCTGCATCTACATTACGATTGGCAAGATGATACTGAACCTTGCGGATAAAATCAGAAATAGATCCATTACCCAGTGCCTTACGGATAGTAAGAAACCGTTCGATAGAAAATACAACTACCATCAGGAACATTCCAATCAACAGGGGAACAATAATACCGCCCTCATAAATTCTGTGAAATGCATCTTTAGGATCCTTGTGATGCGGCCAGAATCCGCCGGCAGCATCTGGTTCTCTAAATCCGCTGGCGTCTCCCATCATAAAACGCCAGATTGAATAACCGGCAATAACACAAACAATCGGTGCGATCCATGAAATGGCGTTGCTGCTTTTCTTTGCCTGAACTGACGTTGCCTTAACTGATGCTGTTGCAGTTGGTTTAATCTCTGCCATGATCTTAATTTTTTAGTTTTTTTTAAAAGTTAGAATGCTAATCCCTTTTCAGAGCTACAATGCTAAGAAAAAAGTCTTTAAAAAAATCGCCTTCCCTCATTTTTTCGGGAAGGGGCTTCAAGTTAAGGATTTTTTGATACGGAACAACTCCCTGATAAATAATTTGACCGGAAATTCATCCAACGTTTGCATAAGCGGAAAGCTGCTAAAATACGCATGCTTATTCGTACCGTAAAGCTTCTATTGGATTAAGGCGACCCGCCTTAAGTGCTGGATATAAACCGGCCAAGAGGCCAACAAAAGTGCATATTACTATACCATATAATACCCAATCCCAGGGAACAACAAAACCTGTATTCAGAACTATGGAGAACAGGTTTCCTACAATTATTCCGAGAATAATACCAAAAAGAGCACCCAATACACTTATTATTATAGCTTCAAGCAGGAACTGGCGGCTTACCATTTTACTCTTACCTCCTATTGCTTTTACAAGACCCACTTCTCTTGTTCTCTCTGAGACCGACACAAGCATAATATTCATTAAGCCAATAGCGGCTCCAATCAGTGTAATAAGGCCAATAACAGTTGCAGAGACGGTAAGAAACCGCAGGCTATTCATTGCTTTTTCTGCTACACTATCGCTTCTGTCCAAAACAAAATTGCTCTCCTCTGTTATACTCAGTTTCCTTATGGCCCGGAATGTCCCCTCTGCTTCCCCCATTGCCACATTTACTTTTGTAAGTTCATTAGCCATTACTGCTATTACATAAGAAAACCCTGACGGAAAATTTCTCTCAACATTGCTGTAAGTTGTGATAATTACATTATCCCTGCTAAAGCCAAAGGTGGATCCCCGGCTTTCCAACACCCCCAAAACCCTGTACGGGATATTATTAATACGCACAACCGAATTGACAGCTCCGGCTATTCTTTGTCTGAATAATTTTTTGGCTACATCATACCCCAGCACACATACATTTCGCCCCGTCTGCACATCCATTTTATTCATATTACGTCCATACTGAAGGGCAAATCCATTCAGTGCAAGGTAATTTTCATCGCCGCCGAACATCATAACATTTGGGCTTGTCTTGTGCGTCTCATAGGAAACTATATTATTTCTATTGCCGAAAATGGAAATACTTTTAATTGAAGGAAAGCTGAACCGGTTTACAAACAACTCTGCTTCATCTTTAGTAATATTTTTATCAAGATTTGAGACTCTTTCTTTCCGTGCCCCTTTTTTTGTCAGCTTTACTTCCCGCCTGTTTCCTCCGCCAAAACGGATATTCCTTTCCTTAAACCGGATGGTGAAGGCATTTGCTCCCATTGTAGAAAAGCTTTCAGTAAACTTTTGATTCATGGCTTTTATCGCAGTAATAATACCAATAAGCGCCATAATGCCGAAAGCAATTATAGATACAGTAAGACCTGTACGGAGTTTGTTACTGCGAACAGTGCGGAAGGCCAGTGCAAAAACATCACGAAAGTTCATACAGATTAAAGACAGAAGATTGCTTGTGTCTGTCTGGCAAAGGTAATTAATGTGGCCTTGTATATTTTATCAGAAATAAAGCCAATTGACAAGAATATCGGGGAACAATCCGAGTAGTATTACCAATCCGGCTAGTATTAGCATCGCCCCTTTGAAGAACGGTGAAAATTCGGTAGTGGCTGAAGAAGTGCTGCTTTCCTTAAAATACATTGCCTGTATGACCCGGAAATAGTAATACACACTTACGGCTGCCATCAACACGGCAAAAATCACCAGCCAGAGGCTATTGGGTGTGGCGATAGCTGCCTTTAACATATAAAACTTGGCCAAAAACCCTGCGGTAAGCGGAATACCTGCCAATGATAGTAAGAGTATGGCCAGCGTTGCTGCTATTAATGGTTCATTTTTGGACAGGCCATTAAATCCATCAAATGTATAATCGTTCATTTTAGCCAGTACAGCAAATATGCCGATAGTGGCAAAACAATATGCCGCCGCATAGATCAATAAGCCTTCCTTAGCCTCCGTGTTCATGGCATAAAGAGACAATAGCATAAATCCTGCCTGAGCTATGCTTGAATAAGCCAGCATCCTTTTTACACTTTGCTGAAACACTGCTGTGATATTTCCTATGAAAAGTGTTATAGCTGTTATGACAGCTATCCATATACGCCACGTTGACTGTACCTGTTCGAAGGCATCATCAAACAAACGGATAAATCCGATAAAAACTGCTGCCTTTATAATAGTGGCCATGAAAGAAGTGAATACCGTAGGGGCGCCATCGTATACATCCGGCGTCCAAAAATGAAACGGGGCAGCAGATACTTTAAATGCCATAGAAAACAAAAGCAATGACATTCCCGAAATCAGCAGCGGGTTGGCTGTTACCGTAATCAGTGGGTCAATAACGGTTGAAAAGGTTCCTCTTGCTCCATAATACAAAGCAATACCCATCAACATAAGACCCGTAGAGAACGAGCCAAGAAGGAAGTACTTAAGTGAAGCTTCGTTGCTCTTCAGATTCCGCTTGTCACTTCCGGTTAAGATGTAGAGAGGAATAGAAATAATCTCTATACCCAGAAACAAAATCAATAATGATTTAAAAGAAGATACAAGAGTGACACCACAAAGAATAAAAAATATCAGTGCAAAATATTCTGCATAATTCACTCCTACCTTTTCCATATCCTTTGCAGATAACAAAAGATAAATCAAAGTGGCAAGAAAAATAATTGAATTAAACAGCAAGGCAAACTGATCAAATACAATCATCCCACGGGTATTCACTTTAAAAAAGACCGTACCACCCATTTCAAGAATATTCACCAGTAACAAAAGTATTATTCCAGTAACAGCCACATTTCGCACAGCACCCTTCTGTTTCAGCAAAATACTGCTGAACATCATGACAACACCTAAAATAGCCGATATGATTAATGCATTCATACTATCTGTTCCTTATTTCTTGCGGAATAAATGACTAATATCAATCCTCTCCGTCAATGTCTGAGAAAAATTATCTGTTAGATCCAACATTGCTTGTGGATAAACACCCATCCAGAATATGAGTACGACAATAATACCCAATGCCAGCTTTTCATTTAATTTCAAATCAGTTGCTGCAGCTGTTATCGTATTTACCTCCCCATAAAAAACCTTTCGGATCATATTTAATGTATATACAGCAGCAAGTATAATACCCAATCCTGCGAATACAGTGAACCACAGATAATAATTGGATTTAGCATTCAACAAACCATTAAACATCAGGAATTCACCAGCAAAAGCATTGGTAAGGGGTAAAGCTATATTTGCCAATGCAATTATTACAAAAAAAATGGCCATTGCAGGAGCCTTCTGAGCCAATCCTCCCAATTCAGATATTTTTCTTGTTCCAAAGCGGCGTTCAATAATTTCAACAATGATCCACAACCCAATGATATTGATACCATGATTAAACATTTGCAGCAATACACCCTGCATGCCGCTTTTGTTCTCAGCGAAAATAGCGGCACACATCAGGCCAATATGTGCAATGGAAGAATAGGCCACCAGCCTCTTGATATCGTCCTGCCGGATAGCTATAAGTGATGCATAAATGATTCCGATTATCGACAAGGACATTACCACATCTCCCCACACATAAGATGCAATTGGCAGCACCGGCAGGAGCCAGCGTAATAAGCCCAGCAAGCCCATCTTAACCATCACCCCGCTTAATATCATGGTAGTAGCCGTAGGCGACTGTTCGTATGTATCTGGCTGCCAGGTATGGAAAGGAAAAACCGGCATCTTGATAGCAAAGGCCAGGAAAAAAAGCCAGAATAACCAGGATTGGGTTTTTGTAGTCAGCTCGAGATTATAAAATGCCCTGAGACTAAAAGAATGATCTGGTGTTTTCGATTGCAGATACAATATGCCAATCAGCATGAGTACTGAACCAATAAATGTATAAATGAAAAATTTGAAAGTAACCTGTATTCTTCTCTCACCACCCCACTGAGAGCACAGGAAGTACATAGGTATTAATGCAAGCTCCCAGAAAAAATAGAACAGTAAAGCATCCATCGCAAGAAATACTCCCATGAGGCCAGCCTGGGCCAATAGCATTAAGGCAAAAAAGTTATTCGGTTTCTTATAAGTACTGTTCCAACTACCCAGAAAAACCAGCGGGTAAGAAATGGCGGTTAAAAGACAAAGTAACTGCCCCATCCCATCGAGTTTCAGCGAAAAGCTACTGCCCAGCGGTTGCATCCATTGTGCCGTAAACTGAAGATGCTCTTCTGCTTTAAATAATGTTAACCCAAATAGAGAAACAGTTAACGTGGCCAACGAAGACAGAAAGGCAAACCCTTTTACCAACTTCTCTTCTTTGATAAAAAAAGCCAGCAGGCCAGTGAGTAAAGGAAGAAATATCAGAACAAATGCAACCATATCTTTATCCGTTACAAACGGAGTGTTTATTTTCTTATGAAAAACTGAACAGCAAAAATTACAATCATGCTGAGTACCATCAATAAAACATAACTGCCTACCTGGCCACTTTGCAGGAGCCGGAGCTGCCTGCTTCCGTAATTCACTGCCTTACCAACACCATTTACTAATGTATCAATTACAGACACTTCAAAAACGGATTTAAAAAATCCCCCCAGTTGATGAAGAGGCTGGACAATTATTTTATCATACAATTCATCCACATACCATTTATTCTCCAGCACTTTTCCAAAACCAGTTTCTTCCTTACGTTGATAGTTGCGGAATTTAAACCATGCTGCTACAATCATTACCAAAACAAGTGCTGTTGATAACCCCATTAGCAGGTACTCTGTCGAATGAGACACATGATGCATTTCATTTGGCTTAATAACAGGTGCTAAAAACTGCCCCAATCTATCTCCCCCATGCATGAATACCTCCGGTACTCCCACAAAACCACCAATGATGGACAGAATAGCTAATATTATCAGCGGCAGGGTCATGCCAGCAGGGCTTTCATGCAGGTGATGCGCCTGTTCATGTGTTCCCCTGAATGTTCCTGTAAAAGTGATGAACAATAAACGGAACATATAAAAAGCGGTTAGCAAGGCTGTAAATAATGCAACACCGTATAATAAGGGGCTTTTTACAAAGGCACTTAATAATATGGCGTCCTTGGAAAAGAAACCGCTAAATGGCGGAATTCCGGCAATGGCGATACACCCAATAACAAATGTCCAGAATGTGATCTTTAACTTTTTGCTAAGCCCTCCCATATTCCGGATGTCCTGCTCACCGCTCATAGCATGAATTACACTACCACTGCCAAGAAACAACAAAGCTTTGAAAAATGCATGTGTCATTACATGAAATACGGCAGCCACATAGGCTCCTGTACCCAATGCCAAAAACATAAATCCCAATTGACTCACTGTAGAATAAGCCAATATTTTTTTAATATCGTTTTGTTTTAAGGCAATAGTAGCCGCCAGTAATGCTGTTGCCAAACCTACATATGCAACAATATCCATAGTGATATGTGACATAGAGTATAGCACATTGCTACGGGCTATCATATAAATACCCGCTGTTACCATGGTAGCGGCATGTATCAGTGCAGAAACAGGAGTAGGACCCGCCATTGCATCGGGTAGCCAGGTATAAAGAGGTATTTGAGCACTTTTACCTGTTGCGCCTATAAATAACAACAAAGTAATTACTGTAATATCTGTAGCACTGAACTTTCTGAATTCAACTTCGCCATTTGCAACAGCAAATATATCACTGAAATTTACATTGCCTACCCTGCTGATGATCCAGAAAATTGCAATCAAAAAAGCAAGATCACCGATTCGGTTCATGATAAAGGCCTTATTGGCTGCTTTATTATACTCGGTTTTTTTAAACCAATAACCGATTAATAAATATGAGCAAAGTCCAACGCCTTCCCAGCCTATAAACATTATCACATAGTTGGCGCCCATTACCAGCAAGAGCATAGAAAAAACGAACAGGTTGAGGTAAGAAAAATATCTTCCAAAGTGCTCGGCCTTTTCTTCATGCATGTAAGAAGTGGAATAGACATGAATAAGAAACCCTATCCCGGTAATGATCAGTAAGAACAAGGAAGAAAGCTGGTCTATTTGAAAAGCAAAAGGGATTTTGAGATTTCCCACACTTATAAAGTCAAAGTAGTGTGCTATATGTGTGTTGCCTCCTTTCACCTGCATGAATACCCAGATGCTCAATATAAAAGAAGCAAGTATAACCCCTGAACCAACCACACCTATCACTGGTTTCGGTAAGTATTTTCTCCCCAACCCATTGATCAGAAACCCAATCAGGGGCAGCAAAGGAATCAGGTAAACTATTTGTAAAGCATTTTGCATAACCTATCTTCTGAAATCCAGTATCAGTGTTTTAATCTGTTCAAAAAATTGACATCCACTGAATGGATGTTCCGGTACATCATTACTATAATAGCTAATCCCACACTCACTTCGGCGGCAGCCACTACCATAATAAAGAACACAAATAACTGCCCATCCGTTCCGGCCGAGCCGCTAACATCACCAGCCAATAACGCCGCCCTGGCATGCATTTTAGAAAAAGCTACCAGCAGCAGGTTCACTGCATTCAGCATTAGTTCAATACACATAAAAATAATGATCGCATTGCGGCGGGTTAATACCCCCACAATACCGATGCAGAACAATGCTATAGACAGCAATATGTAATTATTGATCGGCATATTATTCTTTTTTTCCAATCACCACAGCTCCTACCATTGCGCTAAGAAATAAAATACTGCTTATCTCAAAAGGCACCACGTATGTAGTGAATAATTCTTTTCCAAGATTTTTTATAAGACCAATATCACCCTCATTTACCATTGCCTCCTGGTCTTTCAGGCCTGCACCCTTTAAAGCTGCTACGAATACAAGCAATAAACATCCTCCCGCTACAGCCCCCGCCATTTTCAGCCAGCGGTTCTTTTGAGGTTCTGTTTCTTTATTCAGATTCATCAGCATGATTACGAACAGAAACAATACCATAATAGCTCCTGCATAAACAATTACGTTTACGATAGCCAGGAACTGGGCATTTAATAAGATATAGTGACCGGAAATAGCAAAAAAAGTAACAATTAACCAGAGTACACTGTATACAGGGTTCTTGCTGGTAATTACCATCAGGGCGCTGAATATTGCCACAACAGAAAGAAACCAGAATAATATTTGAATAATGTTCATACCCCATCTCCGCCAACCGGCGGAGTGCAATTAGTTTTTTTTATTAATTTTTTTCCACCCTGTTACCAAGAGCCTTCTGATATGCGTCTTTTTCATTTACCGGATGCGGTATCAGCAGGTCTTCTTTTTTATATATAAATCCCTTCCTGCCATAATTTGCCGGAGCAAATGTCTGTGACAAATAGATCGCATCTTTTGGACAGGCTTCTTCACACAAACCACAGAAAATACAGCGCAACATGTTTATCTCATATTTAACTGCATACTTTTCCTCCCGGTACAAATGTTCCTCCCCGGGCAGTCTTTCAGCCGCTTCCATCGTAATCGCTTCGGCCGGGCAGGCCACCGCACAGAGGCCGCAAGCAGTACAGTTCTCTCTTCCTTCTGCATCACGGTTCAGCACATGTAAACCACGGAACACTTTGGAAAAAGTTCTTGTTTGTTCAGGATATTGTATCGTCGCTTTCTTTTTAAACAGATGACTGATAGTAATACCCATGCCCTTAACAATATTCCAGAGATAAATACTCTCCAGGAATGTCATCGGCTTACGGTCTACCTGTTTTGCTCTGTTTGTTAGTTGCATGCTCCAAACCCCTGAGGGGATTTTAAAAAGTTCGCAAATATATTATTTATATGTCCGTCTGCATTATTTATGCTCATCTTCTCACTCACCATTTTATTTATTCAGCCACAGCATTACTGCCGCCGTAATAATCATATTCAATAGTGCTAATGGAATCAATTTTTTCCAACCCAGGTTCATTAGCTGGTCATACCGGAATCTTGGTATTGTCCACCTGATCCAGATAAAAACAAAAAGCAGGAAAGAAATTTTTGCCATCAATACACTAAAACTTATCAAAGACATTAGCCAGGGTTCCAGTTTCCAGCTGGCTTCGTTTACAAAAGGAATATCATACCCGCCTAAGAACAACGTGGCTATTACAGCGCTGCTTACAAACATATTAATGTATTCAGCAAATAAGTAAAAACCCAACTTCATGGATGAGTACTCCTGGTGGTAGCCAAAATTCAATTCATTTTCAGCTTCCGGTAAATCAAACGGCGTCCTGTTACACTCAGCCAGTGCACAGACAAAAAATATGATAAATCCCAATGGCTGGTAAATAATATGCCATCCGTTAGCAGCCTGGTTAGCCACAATTTCACTCATCTTCAGCGAGCCGGTCATAAATAATACAGCGATCAGTGCCAGTCCCATCGGCAATTCATAAGAAACCATTTGTGAAGCGCCACGGATAGCTGCAATCAATGAAAATTTATTATTTGACGCCCAGCCGCCGATCATGATCCCGTATACACCAACACTTACTACACTAAACACAATCAGGATACCCATATCCACATCTGCCACCTGCAACGGTATTGAGCCTTTATCCGTTATAATTGGTGTGCCCCAGGGAATGACCGTACTGGTAACTAAAGCGGTGATCATGGCAAGGCCGGGGCCCAATAAAAAAAGAACTTTATTGGAAGCCAGTGGAATAATTTCTTCTTTGAAAAAAAGCTTTCCTCCATCTGCCAAAGGTTGAAAAATTCCAAAAGGTCCTGCACGGTTGGGACCATGCCTGTCCTGCAGCCAACCTGCTACTTTCCTTTCTGCATAAGTAGTGTACATGGCAATAAAGAATGACAGCCCGATGATACAGGCAATCAATATTGCTTT
>CAZTKV010000070.1:0-3691 GCA_964614285.1 uncultured Chitinophaga sp.
CCATTCAGGTTAAAACCGGCAAGAGATGTTTCTCATTATACGGAGGAGTTTGTGGAGGCAATATTCAGGGGGCATCACCTGGCAGCTATATTATCCGTTTTTGCAGCTTTTCTTTTCCTGATCTTAATAGGTTTTTTCCTGGACAATCCTTTTTTCCAGTTGCCCGCAGCAGGGAGTATCACTATTTTCTTTTCTATACTGATAGGAGTAGCCGGCGCTATTACTTACTTCCTGCAAAGCTGGAGCATACCTTACCTGGTGGGTCTTGTATTATTATTGAATGTATTTTATAAGCTTGACCTCATAGATCCCCGTAATAAAGCATATGGACTTGATTACTGGAATAAAAATGAACGGCCATCTTATACGAAAGAAGGATTGATGGCTTTGTGTAGTAAAGAGAATGTGGATGCTGATAAACAGAATATGATTTCAGTGCTGAATGCATGGAAGAAAAATCAGCTTAGTGATAAACCATTGCTGGTTATTATTAATACAAGCGGTGGCGGCCACCGGAGCGCTACTTTTACAATGGGAGTTTTACAGCACCTGGATAGTATCACCAATGGTACAATTATGAAAAAAACATTCCTGATCAACGGGGCTTCAGGAGGAATGATCGGAGCCGCCTATTTCAGGGAGCTATATCTGAGAAAACTTCGGGGAGATAATATACAATTACAAAACAGTAAATACATAAACGATATAGCAGGCGATATACTCAATCCCTTATTTACCTCTTTTTTTGCAAGAGATTTAATAGCGCCAGCTCAAAAATTCACCGTAGGGCCTTACCGCTATGTAAAAGACAGAGGCTATTCATTTGAACAAAAATTGAATGATAACACAAGGGGTTTTCTCAATAAGCAGCTCGGTGATTATGTGAATGAGGAGAAATCGGCCACCATACCACTGATGTTTTTTAATTCGGTAATAACAAGGGATAGCCGCAAAATGATCATCTGCACACAACCGGTACGTTTTATGATGCAGGGGAATATTGACTCTTCCAAAATTCCGGTAGCAGACCCTGATGCGGTTGATTTTGTTTCTTTTTTTAAAAAACAGGATCCATATAATATCAGGATGTTATCAGCATTGCGGATGAATGCCACTTTCCCGATCGTACTTCCTAATGTATGGCTTCCCTCTGATCCCGTTATCGATGTGATGGATGCGGGCCTTCGGGATAACTATGGGCAAGAGACCACCCTGCGGTTCCTATCTTCTTTTGATGACTGGATCAAAGAAAATACAAGCGGAGTGCTGGTGATACAGATCCGTGACAGGCAGGGCGGCGGCTGGGAGAGTCCTTATCTTTCTGACGATATAACTGACCATGCCACCAAGCCATTTTTGCTATTGCAGCATAATTGGTTCAAGATGATGGAATATTTTCAGAATGACATGCTTGATTATTTTACTACAAATAATGGCATACCCGTTCACAAACTTGTTTTTCAGTATGCGGCCAGTAACCAGGAAAATAAAGCAGCATTGAATTTTCATCTTACAAGAAGAGAAGAAAAAGACATCATTAATTCTATCGGTTCTGAAGGTAACCGGGAAAGTTTTAAAAAACTTGCAGGGCTGTTTACACAACAAACAACTAAGGAACCTGAAGTGGTTGAATAAGACGGAAACACTTTTTTTTGATTGTTGCATTAACTATTACAGGTGTTTCTGCCGGATCGCCATCAATATGAAAGGGTGCCTGATCGTGATTTTTAATACTGATCTTTTCTGTTTGGAAATATATCACCGGGTGATCAAGGGAGTTTTCTGCCTTTTGAAGCTTACCTGCCAGTATTTGCCTGAGCAGGTTAAATAACAACATCGGTTTGGTTGTTTTTTTGGCAATAACAATATCCAGCAGGCCATCTGCCAGCAAGGCCTTTGGGGCAATGGTGAAGTTGTTTCCAAACTGGTTGCTGTTGGCAATATTAATAAAATAGGCTTCTGTAGAAAATGTTAAGCCATTGCTTTCAATAGTGAATTGATATGGTGCAGCACTAAAAAAATTCTTTGTTACGAGTGATGCGTAAGTTTTTAAACCTCTTTCGGGCTGACGGGCAAATTCATGTGCCACTTTTGCATCAAAGCCAATACCAGACAGCATACAGGCAAAATGTTCATTAATTGTAAAACCATCGATAGCCGAAGGCTTGCCGTTGAAAATAATTTCCAGTGCTTTCACTGGTTGTTTGGAAATCCGGGCAGCATAAGCTAATCCATTACCGGAGCCGCAGGGAATGATGCCAAAATTAACATCACAATTCATGAGGCTGTTCACTACCTGGCTCACGGTACCATCACCACCAGCAATGACAACATCTGTTATGGCTTGTTCCCGGATGATCGGGTATAAAAAGGAATAATCACCACTGGCTACAGAAGGAAAGATTTGAAATGCGATTCCGGCTTCTGTTGTCTTTTTTTCAATCAGCTGTTGCAGATCTTTTTTAGTTCTGGTGCCGGATATGGGATTGATGATATAAATGATATGTCGGCTCATTTGTATTAAAACCGTAAGGTACACAAATGTACTCTTCGTATTCTAACAGCCAGGTTAGGATCCCTGGGAGCGATAGTGGTGTATATCCTGATTTCTTTTTTGCCCGTAAAAATTCGCTGAAGTTCTTTGGCAGGTATTTTAAAATAGGTAACACTGTCTTTCCTGATGAGTTCATTGTCCTGTTCATCATTAAAATGAAATGAACGCCACCAGGTATCGGGTTCATCTTCGGTGAAGCTAATTTCCAAAAAGCCATTTTTAGTCCACTGGGAAGATTTAGTTTTTTTGCAATTGACTTTTTCGTCTTCTTTGCTGGCAGACAAAAGGAGCTTGCCATTAAGTTTTATCTTCCAACTGCCTGTTTGTGCCTGCACATTACATATACTGAATAACATTACAACGATGCTGAATATCCTTTTCATCTTTAAAGTTATGATTTACTAATATGTGATAACAAACCGGAAGTCAAAGTTGCAACCTGCCGGGTTATCACCATCTCAGCAATGCACTGGCCCAGGTAAACCCGCTGCCGAATGCTGCCAGGCAAATGAGGTCACCTTCTTTTACAAGTTCCTTTTCCCATGCTTCGCATAAGGCAATAGGCACCGAAGCTGCGGTTGTATTACCGTAATACTGAATGTTATTATAAACCTGGTCGTCCCTTAGTTGTAGTTTTTGTTGAACAAACTGGGATATCCGTAAGTTAGCCTGGTGCGGTATGAGCAACCTTAGATCCCCGGTCTTATAGCCATTAGCCTGCAACGCTTCATTGATCACTTCAGGAAATTTTACAATGGCCTTTTTAAAAACGGCCGGTCCATCCATAAACGGAAAAATCTGACCATCATCTATCATTTTATGACTGAAAAACATTTGTGCTATTTCAGCCTCATCAAAGGAGGCATATTTTTCTTCCTTCCAGTGGTTGGCATGAGTGCCGGGATTATACATGGCAAGGATTTCGGCTGATTCTCCGTCGCTGTGCAGATGTGTACTTAAAATACCCTGGTTTTCTTTGCTGGTTGGCTGCAAGACCACAGCACCTGCACCATCACCAAAAATAACAGATACATTTCTTCCTCTTGTCGTAAAATCAAGCCCGAATGAATGTTTTTCGGATCCCACCACCAGGATATTTTTATAGGTACCGGTTTTAATGAACTGATCGGCCACACT
>CAZTKV010000070.1:3791-13177 GCA_964614285.1 uncultured Chitinophaga sp.
TACATGCCGATACCGGCAATTTTTGTTTTTTGCATAGCAAGCATTTAAAGAAGGAAGATAGGAAATAGGCCGGAAATGCAACTGTTTCGGTTGAAACGGTTACGAAGCAAGCTTATTTTTTTAGATCCATTAAATATTGCACCAGGTTTATTTCTGTAGGCAAAGCCATTTTTTTCCGCAACCTATACCTGCTTATTTCAACTCCACGAACAGAAATACTCATCAATGGGGCAATTTCTTTACTGCTCAGGTTCATCCGTAAATAGGCGCAAAGCCGTAGTTCATGTGGCTTAAGAGAGGGGAAGTTGTTTTTCAGGATGGTTAAAAAATCGCCATGTACACTGTTGAAGTGCTGTGAAAATTGTTCCCATTCATCATCAAGCTTTTCTTCTTCCGACAAGGCTTTTAAAATCTTTTTAAGCTCAGGGTTATCGTCTCCCACCTTGACAGCTTTTTGTAATTGCTGTAACTCTGCTTTTAGTTTTAAGATAAATTCTTTTTTCTGTACCAGGTTCATGGTGGCACTGGCCAGTTCTGCATTTTTATGCGTTATCTCCGCTTCTAATTTTTCGTTTTGTAAACGGATTAACTCTTTTTCCGATTTCTCCAGTTCCAGGTGGTGGCGATAAGCAGTTTGCCGTTGCTCTTCTTCAAACCGCAGTTGATCAGCTAGTCTTTTAGCTTGCAACTTCTTCAGGTGCCTTCTTGCCTGGTATTTTAAAATGACAAAAAGTAATGTACCAGCTAACAGCACATAGAAAGAATAAGCCCATATAGTTTCGTACCACGGAGGTTTGATAGTAAAAGTATATTGATATACAGCCGACTCATGTGAAGGGCTGCTTCTTGCTTTTATATGGAATGTATAAGTGCCGGCAGGAAGGTTGGTATAATCTTTTTCAGCATTACCGCTCCAGTTACTCCAGCCATTATCAAAACCTTGTAAATAATAACTAAACTCCAGGCTCGAGTGCTGTCCGAAAACTGATGCCGCATAGGCGAAATGCAGCGAGTTGATTTTATAGGGAATAGTTAATGGCTTTATATTTTCAGTACTGTCAAAAACATAGCCGCCAAATAATACACTATCACTTGAGCCGATTGTTTTTACAAGGGTAAGGTAAGCTGTAAATGGCCTTATTGTCTCCCGGTATTTTTCATAATTAAGATGATAAAAACCGGTTTCACCACCCACCAATATATTTTTTGTGTTGTAGGGAAAAATATTTTCGAAGCCGCTGAGTATTTTGTTTTTTAGTTCGGGTATATAATGTATAGTTGGTTTGCCGGCACTGTAATCTGCCACCCCGACCATTTTATCCTGCACAAACCAGACATTTCCTTTTTCATCCTGCTTCATATAACGGATGGGTAAATCGCCGAATAGTTCTGCATAATCATTTGCTTTTCTGATTTTATTATTGGCAGCGTCATATTCATAAATCCCCGCCGAGGTAGCAAATATTATTTTGTTTTTTATTTTAAAAACATGGTTGTCCAAATCTGCGGGCAACCCGTCTTTTTGGGTAAATAATGTAACAGCATTGCTGCTTATAGTTATTTTATAAATGCCACGGTAGGGATGTGATACCCAAATCGTATTATTTTCCGTTTCCACATAACGGCTGGATTCTGTAAATTTTTCTACCCCGCCTTTGTCAATAAAGTTCCCTTTATCTATTTCATACAAATCAATGCCCAGGTAGTTACCGGCCACCATTTTTAGAGGAGTTGTCTGCGGAATGGGCTGGCAGGTCCAATAGCCGGTAGCTTGCGCAACAGGGGCAGCCTGGTAGTTATTTATCTTATATAAACCATCATCCCGGCCAGCCAATAACTGATTACCGATTATAGAAAGGTTCCAGGTTAATCCGCCTAGTATGCTTTTTGGCTCATTAGTTACAGAACTTATGTCTGCAGTTGATTGGATGGGCAGCCATTGCAATCCGGTAGAGAGGGCAAAATATAAATCCCCGTTCAGCACTTTTGCATCATAGCCAGCGCCGTTGTTGAACGCATACGGGTTTATTTGTTTAATAACATTGTTGTAAGCAAAAAATGCAATACCATTATCCAGTCCCGTCCAGGCATTGCCGCCGTTGTCGGCAAAAAGACAGCGAACAGTATTGTTTGGCAAACCATTTTTTGTGGAAATGTTTTCAGATACGATACCCTGACGGGTAATACGATAGATACCATTGAAATAAGTACCAGCAAGAAAACTTGCATCATTCAAAACTGACAGCGAGGTAAAATGCTGGTAAGGATTAATGCCTGTTGATTGAAGGGGAAAAGGAATTAATTTATTTTGGACCAGCAGGTATAAACCGTTGCTAACGGTGCTTAACAAGCTGGTATCTTTTCGATAAGGAATTAAATCGGTGATAAAAAAGTTTGCAGGCAGTGAGCCTTGTTCAATAAATGGCTGCCATTGATTATTTTGATAAACAAACAGACCCCTGTTTTTATCATGTGTCAATATCTTTTCCTGGTGTTTGTGTAAAGAGAGCCAGGATGACTGGGCTGGATAAACGGTGAACTTTTCTCCGGAAAGCTTAAAAATCCGGGAATCAGTTCTGAAGAATACATCGTTGCCAGCCACTTCAAGTTGCCACACATCCGTAAAATTTCTTTCATGGGAGGGCAGTTGGTTTTTTAAAGAGGTGAATTGAAGCCGACCTACCTTGTCCGGAGCAAAATATCCTATCTCATCCTGTGCCCCCCCATATAATTTTCCGCCTGTGCCAAAGCCAATAGACCGTAATATGGTTTTATTCGGCACCGGAAAAACCTGCCAATTTGTACCATCGAACACCAGAAGACCCTCATTATTGGCTATATACAATCTGTTGTTCTTATCCTGCGCCATGGCCCAGTTTTGGGTGCCGGCCCCATAGAGATCTCGGGTAAAACTTTTCACTTCATTCTGGCCAATCAGACCCTGAGAAAATCCAGTGTAATTCAAAAAAAATACTACTGAACAAAGTAGCAATACTTTTTTCGCTAAGTAACCTTTTGAACCAATATGAATGTCCAGATGTAGTATAGATGTATTGGTTTAAAGCTAAATATACTATTTATTGATTTGGTAGTAGTACTGATGTAGTGTTTTTTTTGGTATTGCCAGTACTTTGAGAGTATTTTTAATCTGCTTCTTTTTACCACATCCGGATAAAAGGAAAGCTATAAAAGATTGCTTTAAAATAATAGCCGGCTTAGTCATAAAAGAAATAACTGGTTATTTATTAACTATCACTTAAAACTTGCTATATGAGAAAGCTGATTGCTGCATTTTCTTTCCTTTTTCTGTGCTATTTATACTCTACAGCACAGTCTGAAAAGATTTCCGTCAAAAAGTCAGGCGATGATTTTGTTCTCGAGACCAACGGGAAGGGTTTCTTTATTAATGGTATGAACTGGGATTATTTTCCCGTGGGCACCAATTTCAATTACAGTTTATGGAAACAGTCTGATGACGTCATCCGGGCTGCCCTGGATTATGAAATGCCATTACTGAAGAATATGGGTGTAAATACCATCCGTCAGTACACAGGTGTGCCGGCAAAGTGGATTAAATACATCTATGAGAACTATGGCATTTACACCATGCTCAATCATTCCTTTGGCCGCTATGGCCTAACAGTGAAGGGCAAATGGGAAGCCAACACTGATTACTCCAATCCTTTAGTAAAAGAGTTGTTGCTTAAAGAAGTAAAGGATATGGTTAGCCAGTATAAAGGCACCCCTGGTCTATTAATGTTCCTTTTAGGCAATGAAAATAACTATGGGCTTTTTTGGAGAGGCGCAGAAACGGAAAATATTCCTGTGCAGGATCGTAAGTCAACCAAAGACGCCTATCATTTATATAAGCTCTTTAATGATGCAGTGAAAGAAATGAAAGCTATTGACAACAGTCACCCAATGGCTATCTGCAATGGCGATTTATTGTTTGCTGACATAATTGCTAAAGAGTGTACAGATATTGATATACTTGGTATTAACACCTATCGTGGCCTCACATTTACTGATTTATATGACCGGGTAAAAAAAGAAATCAACAAACCGGTAATGCTCACAGAATTTGGTTCGGAT
This sequence comes from uncultured Chitinophaga sp., assembly GCA_964614285.1. Taxonomy (GTDB): domain Bacteria; phylum Bacteroidota; class Bacteroidia; order Chitinophagales; family Chitinophagaceae; genus JJ008. The sequence continues at coordinate 7,884 of CAZTKV010000070.1, forward strand.
GCTTACAATACACAAGCCAACAGCGAAGACCAGGAATACCAGGCAAAAGTGCTGGTAAGCAACTGGAAAGAAATTTATGCTAATGCTGCCGGTATGGGCAGGGCCGGTAACAGCCTTGGTGGGTTTACTTTTCAGTTTAGTGATGGCTGGTGGAAAACAGGGCAAACAACAAATTTAGATGAACATGATGCAGCCGCATCCTGGTCAAACGGCGGATACCTGAATGATTATAAAGAAGGTGAGAACAATATGAACGAAGAGTGGTTTGGTATCTGTGCAAAAGGCAGAACCAACGAAAGAGGTATTTATGAACTATATCCCCGTGCTGCTTACTATGCGCTGAAAGAAGTACACCAGTTTAACCCAAACAGTGCGGATGCAAAGACACAAATAAAATACCTGAATAACATCCAGATAACGGATGCTGCCTTAAGGGCAAGGGGCGATAAAGCGGCCTTGCAAAGTGAAGACAAGGGTAAATTATACCTGAGCGATTTGCAGGCAAATTTTGTTACCTACAACACTGGCGGCAGTTTGATCTCAACGCCTAAAGAAGATGACCCAGCCACCAATGGCTATCCCAACAAACTGGGCTTTGACCATATGCAGTCATTTAATGTTGGTGTAACTGCAAAGCCTGCTCCCAATATGATCGCCAATGTACAGTTTAATGTGTTGGGTAATGTAGCAGAGAATCCCATTGATGAAGTATTTTATGAAAACAGGGGAAGAAGAATTACAGTGAACACTCCCAACGGTCCGCAGCAAATAAATTCTAACAATCGCATTCAATTATACCGGGCCAGTTATAACTGGGATGCTAAATTATTTAAGCTTACCGGTTTTTACAGAACAGGACATTACCATTGGGGATATGAAGGTGATTTCTTTGGCCTGTACCCCGAAGCTAACTACGGCCCCAACATTGATATATATAATGGTGAAGCGCCATTTGGTTTTGAAATAGAAGGAAAGAAAGCGATCAAAGGATTAAAACTTGCCTTCGGCCCTGAGTTGTGGTGGGGTGCAAACCCGGCAATTTTAGCTAAATACAGCCGCACAATTGCAAAGTTTAATGTAACAGGAATGTTTCATGAAGACTTAACGCAGCGCAGCGGCCTGCAAAGTTCCTTTGCTGTACCAACTCCGAAAACAAGAAAAGCAGCATTAAGTGTTTCCCGAAAATTCGAAAAATTCGGAATTGATATAGGTGGTCTTTGGGCGGGACAACCCCTCAATGGAAGAATCTTTCAATTGATGAGAGATGGAAATGTATACCAGGATAAGATAAAAACAGAAGATAATTTCGGCGGCAAAATAAAATTAACCTATGCAAGTGGGATAGTACAATGGTATGGCCTTGCTTCTTACATGGGTCTTGTTGCCAATGGTGGTGTTGATCAAACCAGAACATTTACCGGCTGGCGGCTAAAAGATATAGGCAGCGGTAATATGTACAATGTATTGAGCGGATTTACGGTCAACGTGGGCAAATTTCAGATAGCGCCCAACTTCTTATATCAAAAACCTATTGAAGGCCCGATACCAGCTGATGTGTTAGCACCCGGCAGGCCAAGAAATATCTTAGACGACCCATTCTCTGTTCGCAGCAACAGAGAAACAATTGGTGGAGAATTATTGCTAACCTATGACCCCACACCCGGCACCTGGATGTATGAATGGGACAACGACCGTGCAGAAGATGCAAAATTTGCTGTCAGTGCTGATGTTGTTTATCGTCACTTACCTACTGTTCAGGATGCTGCCATTGGTATTTTAGGAAACGGAAGAACAACATTTGTATTTCCCGGTTCAGCGCCTGCACAGGATTTATGGGAAGTAAATACCCGGGTTGTTTCTAAAGTTAATCCTAACCTTGGCTTAATTGCCAACCTGTATGTGGGCAATGGACAGGCAAACGGTAATGATAAGAGAACCATTGATCGGTATGGCTTTGATCTTCGTACAATCTACAGGAAAACTAAGTTGATTGCTATTGGGAAGTTTAATGATTGGGGACCTTTTGATTACCACCGTGATTTTAACCTTACGTTCCCCATGCAGTTGATTGCTGATATTTCCACAGAGATTGGAAAGCCGGATTGGTTTATGTTGCCCGGCACCAAAATAGGCATCAGGGGAACTTACAGAACGCTGGATAAATACTCACCCCGTTATTCACCCATCAAAACAATTGATGCAGCCGGCAACTGGGTGCCAGACCCCAATGCTATTGGCTTCCCCGATGGTAATGAGTGGGAGATACGGACTTACATTCAAATCAACATTGGTAAATAAATATGCTTGCTTATAATTATAAAGAAATTATTATGAAAAAGAATCAATCAATTTTTAAGGGTTTCTTCGGCCTGCTTGCTTTAGCAATACTGTTTGTTTCAGGTTGTAAAAAAAGGGATGTTGCTGATTTGCAGAACCCGGAGTTTCCCAATACTGCCGAGGTTTTTATTGATGACTTTACCAGTGATTTGGCGTATGCTGCATTTGGCGGTTCAGATGTAAAAGCTTTTCAGGTTGATAACCAGGTAGCCTATGGAGGTACCAGGCAATCCATGCGGTTTGATGTTCCCGATGCGAACAGCCCGAACGGTTCCTATGCGGGCGGTGTATTCTTCAGTAAAGCAGGTAGAAATTTATCCGGCTATAATGCGTTGACATTTTACATAAAAGCTTCGCAAGCTGCTACTATTGGTGTAATTGGTTTTGGTAATGATCTGGGTGAAAATAAATACCAGGTTACGCTGAGTGGCTTACCTGTAAACAGTAACTGGAAAAAAATAATCATCCCGATACCTGATGCAGCAAAACTTACTGCTGAAAAAGGACTGCTTTATTATTCTACCGGCCCCGAAAACGGAAGGGGCTATACATTCTGGATTGATGAAGTACGATATGAAAATTTAGGTGATATCGCTAACCTGCAAGGTTTGATTTATACAGGACAAGACAGGGTGATTGGTAATGCTGAAACAGGGGATAAAATTACCATTGATGGTCTTCAGGCTTCTGTAAACCTGCCCGGCGGTGTAAACCAAACTGTAGGTATATCACCTTACTACTTCACATTTAGTTCGTCTACTCCAGCTGTTGCCAATGTTGATGCAAAAGGATTAGTATCTGTGGTAGATGCAGGCTCTGCCACCATCACTGCAAAACTGGGCGACAAGAATGCCACCGGTTCATTAAGTATTACTTCTACCGGTTTGCCGGTTGGTCCTACTACAATTGCACCAGTTCCTACCCGGGATGCAGCAGATGTAATTTCATTATACAGCAATGCTTATACTAATGTACCGGTTGATACCTGGAATACCCGCTGGCAATTTTCAACAGCAGATAACTATTTTATACAGGTAGCCGGCAACGATGTTATACGTTACAGAAACTTAAATTTTGTTGGAATAGAATTCTCATCCAGTACAATAAATGCAACTGCCATGAGTGGTTTTCACATTGATATCTGGACACCGGATATTACTGCCTTACCCAATAATTTTAAAGTGTTGCTGGTTGATTTTGGTGCCAATGGTGTTGTAGGTGGTGGAGACGATATGTCGCATGAAGTATCCATTACCAGCCCTACGCTGGTTTCGAATAACTGGGTAAGTATTGACATTCCAATGTCGAGCTTTACCGGGCTTACAACAAGGGCACACCTGGGACAGTTAGTACTCTCTGGCACTCTTCCCAATCTGTATGTCGATAATGTATATTTCTATAAAATTCCTACCCGGCCAACAGTTGCAGCCCCTACGCCTACAAGGCTGGCTGCTAATGTTATTTCCATTTTTAGTGATGCTTATACCAATGTTGCCGGTTCTGATTTTAATCCTAACTGGGGCCAGGCAACTGTTACTACACAAACACTCATTGCCGGTAATAATACATTGTCTTATGCCGGATTAAATTACCAGGGGTTACAGTTTGGCAGTAACCTGAATGTATCGACTATGGGTTTTCTGCATTTGGACTATTACACCGTAAACTCAACTAATTTACGGGTGTTCCTCATTAGCCCTGGCCCTGTAGAAACTCCTTACACATTACCAACGCCGACAACCGGGTGGAATAGTGTGGATATACCGCTCTCTGCCTTTTCGCCAGTGGCGTTGAATAATTTGATCCAGATGAAATATGATGGCAATGGTGATATTTATGTAGACAATATTTATTTCTATAAAAATCCCACCACACCAACTGTTGCGGCTCCGGTTCCTACCCGGCCGGCGGCAAATGTACTTTCTGTTTTCAGCGATACGTATACAAATGTTGCAGGTACAGATTTTAACCCTAACTGGGGGCAATCAACCATTGTAACACAAACACCAATTGCAGGAAATAACACATTGCATTACGCCAGCTTCAATTACCAGGGTGTTCAGTTAGGAAGCAATCAGGATGTTACTTCTTATGGATTTCTGCATCTCGATTTTTATTCCACTAATGCGACTCAGTTAAAAGTGTATTTAATCAGCCCCGGCCCTGTAGAAACACCTTATACTCTTACTGTACCTACGACGGGGTGGAGCAGTGTTGATATTCCACTTTCTGCTTTTTCACCGGTAGCGTTAAACAATGTTATACAAATGAAATTTGACGGTGGCACCGGCGCAAGTGATATTTATCTTGACAATATCTATTTCTACAGGACAGGCGGTGGAGGAGGTGGTACATTCACCCTGGATGATGTAATAAATTTTGAACCAGGGGGATTTGGAGCAGGTTGGACATGGAATGTTTTTGAAAACGCAACAAATCCGCCATTGGAATTTGTTGCAAACCCATTCCCATCAGGAATAAATACATCGGCAACTGTAGCAAAGTTTACTGCTCAGCAAGCAGGTAATCCCTGGGCTGGTTGTGAAACAGCACATGGACCCACAGGTATGCCTGTATTTAATCTTGATGCCGCCCATAGGATTGTAAAAATAATGGTCTATAAAACGACACTCAGTGATGTGGGAATAAAATTTGCAAAACCGGATGGCTGGTCTTTAGGAGAAATTAAAGTGCCTAATACAGTAATAAACGCCTGGCAGGAAATTACTTTCGATTTTACGGCACAACTGCAAAATGGATATGACCAGATCATCATTTTCCCGGATTTCATTGCACGGGGTTCAACCAATGTGATCTATTTTGATAACATAAGATTCGGGAATTAAAATAATGATGCGGGTTACGACAGAAAAAATGTAATCCGGAAAAGTAGTTTGAATATTTTTTATACTCAACGATTAAAAGTATTGTTATGAGAAATAAAAGTAAAAATGTAG
>CAZTKV010000071.1:0-13034 GCA_964614285.1 uncultured Chitinophaga sp.
GCAGGTACATCTGTATCCACAAGAGCTGTGGCATTGCTGAATGCAGTCAGAAACAGGGCGGTGACCGCCCCGGCTGATCAGTTTACTGTAGCAAGCTTTGCTAATAAGAATGCGCTGATCAGTGCTATCCTGAAAGAAAGAAGAATTGAATTCCTAGCAGAGGGCAGACGCTTTGGTGATATTCATCGCCTTGCACTGGATCCTGATTTTGCTCCAATTGCGGGTGGCGGTATCCCAAGTAAAGTTGGTTCTGGTGGCGCAACAGCTGCTATGTTCAATTGTGCTGGTGCTACATTCACCAGGTCAGTACCTGCATTAGCATATTCTAACTTCAGGTTCCTATGGCCTGTACCACTTTCCGAAACACAACAGAATACAAATTATGACCAGAATCCTGGTTATTAATCTGCCTGATAATTAATTAATAAAAAGCCCCTTCAATTATTGAAGGGGCTTTTTATTTTCTATCTGATCTTACCGGATCAACAAGACAGTTCCTTTTTTTATAATCGTATTCCCTGCATAATCCTTTGCTTTTACCATCCATGTATATATTCCGGTATCCTGAATTAATCCTCTCACTTTTCCATTCCATCCGATACTAATATCTGACGTGGTGAAAACCAGCTGCCCCCAGCGATTAAATATATTTAATCGGGCAATATCCATTCCTACAGGAAAAAAATTAAGTACATCATTCAAACCGTCATTGTTTGGAGTAAATGCAGTTGCGACATAAATATCCGGGCCTTTCATATACCTGAACCTTACTGTATCCCTGTCAAAACAACCGGTTTCATTATTTACCTCGAGTATATACTCAATATCCCTGTCTGCCCTTACTTCAGGATGACGAATAAACGGATTGTCTAATCCAAATGAAGGTGACCAAAGATAGTTTACTCCGGTAGCTGTACTGTTTCCCTGCATCTGGTACACCTGCCCAAAAGGTAATATCCGGTCAGGCCCTGCATCTGCATGAACATTTTCATAAATGAGAATATCCTTTACAAGGGAATCCTTACATCCAAGGTCAGTTTGTACTATTAAACGGACAGCCAACGGATACGGCATAGTACCGGATACAGCATGAGTGTATGTTACCGAAGGCGTATTACCAATAGTAGTGTTGTTGTTTAATATACGCCATGTCCAGTTTTGTGGAACGGCCCCCGCTGTTGAGGTCGTTCTGTCAATAAAAGTCAGTGGCTGCCCGGCACAGGTTTGTCCATCCCAGTCAAAGTCAACCTGTAAGCCGTCGGGATAGATTTTAGCAGTTGTAAAAACAGAATCTTTACATCCTCCTGAAGGATTAGTAGCTACCAACTTAACCTGGAATGTACCATTCTGCGGATACAGGTATATTGGCTGCATATCATTTGATGTATCGGAATTAATAATTGGCACCCCAAAGTCCCAATGGTATATGTTTGTGGCATTGTTACTTTGAAGAAACGTCGCAATATTGTCATCACAATTAATGATCTCAGGAGGCTTCTTTATTTCACAGGTAGCAACATTAACCTGATAATCTTTTCTGCTTTTGTTGATCAGCACACCATTTCTGTACTCTTCTATAATTAGCGCCATTGCAAAAAAACCTTCTATACTGGGGGTTCCGCTTAATACACCCTCTTCATTTAATGTGATGGAGCTTCCCGTAGGACTATCACTACTATAGCCAGCTTTAAAAACAAGAGGAAAGAAATTTGTAGTAGCAGCATTTACTTTCATCAATGAACCGGCAGGCTTTATTACCAGCGAATCTCCATCTGTGTCAAAAAACTGAAACTGATAGGTAAATGGTTTTCCTTTACAGGCATAGACAATTGAATCATTAACCGATACAGGACTGCTATTCTGCATTATACTATCATGTGAAGGTATATATGTTACATAAGTAAGAGCCTGCCCAGGAACAGGTATTGTATTTACATATTCTACCCCTCCATTACCAGCGTCACTAACAAGGTTTGTTAATCCATTACGACAGCAATTGGTATAATAAAATGTATATCCCTCCGGGCTAAACGGCAACCCGATCTGTGTAGTGTAGGTTAATAGTTCAATACAATGTGGTGGATCATTAATAACACAATAATCTTTGTAAGAATAAGGTAAGTAGGTGAGAACAGGATTATTGAGCGTAATCTCCCGGTAGATAACAGGGTGTATGTTTCTGGTAAGGTCTGTTGAGTTAATCAATCGTATAACAGGATCATCAAGATCTGCAGGGTTAAAACACTCCCGGTAAATCTTAAAAGTAAGTTCGTAGGTATACTCGTTGCCGATTCGGTTAATAAAACGATAACTGATCTCACCACCCATGAACTGCCCACCCCAAACTGAAATTTGGGCAAAGAGAAAGAAGGTTAAAAAAATGTACCGACCCGGGTGAAAAAATCGCATCTATAAATTTACGATATATAGAATTTCGGCTCTGCGAATTTGAAAATTGGTTTTAATTCAGTAACTCTCCCAGCTTAGCTTCCAGTGCCGGCCCGCGAAGTGATTCTGCAATAATCTTACCATCCGGATCAACCAGTACATTATAGGGTATGCCTTCAATACCATATAACTGAACTACGGGGCTGTTCCAGAACATGAGATCACTCACCTGGGTCCATGTCAGGTTATCCTTCATCACGGCCTTCATCCACTCATCTTTCTGACCTGGTCTGTCAAGCGATACACCTAATACGGTAAAATTTTTGTCTTTGTATTTATTATAGGCCTTTACCACCGTTGGATTTTCCTCACGGCAGGGTTTGCACCAACTGGCCCAAAAATCAACCAACACATATTTTCCTCTGAAGGAGCTTAATTTAACTTCTTTACCATTGGGGTCTGGCAAACTTAGTTCCGGTGCTGTTTGTCCTATTAAGCCTTTCATTTTATTGGCCTGGGCTTCCAGCATCGATTTTACCGCAGCCACTCCCTGATGGGTTGGATGCTTCGAAGCCAGGTCGTTAACCAGTTTTGATACTTCATCATTAGCAAATGGCTGAAGACCAAAACCCTGATTATTGGCAGTACTTTGATAGTAACCAAGTATGAGCATTGACAAGGCCGGGTTACTGCTTTTTTTTAGTGCCTCAGATGTTAAGGTTCTTAATTCTCCTGCAACAACAGCAGTGCTTAATTCTAATTTTCTGAAAACACTATCATGGGCTTGTATGCGATTAAGGCTATCTGCCTGCCTGGCATTAAAGAAAATGGACTGGAGTTTTGTGTTAAAGCCGACCATAAAATCTTTTAACTGCTGACTGCCTGCCGATCCTTTTACTTCATACTTTTCTACAAACTGGTTATTTTCCTTACTGAATGTTGCATCAAGTGTTATACTGGAAGCATCGTTTATCACAGCAGCTACCGGATACATACTCTGATCAAGCCGTAGATTATACACTCTTGCTTCACTGGCAACAGTTTTCAATGCATATTTTCCATCTTTGCCGAGTACGGCTGAGTCTATCACTACGGCCTGCATTGTTGCCATCGGTATCTCTTCGAGATAGATCATCTTAGCCGTATTGTTAATAATTGTACCCTTTACTTCAAATTTCTTTACAGAAGATTTATTCTTACAAGAGACCAGTGCAGCCATTACAAGGAACAGCAAAAACGCTTGTTTCATTTTTTATTTTTTTAATCTGTCTAATAACAATTCATTAGTAAGTTTAGGATCAGCTTTACCTTTGGTTTGTTTCATTACCTCACCAACAAATAGTGAAAGCAATCCTTTTTTCCCTTTTTTATATTCACTCACCTTATCTGAAAATCTTGCAAGTACCTCATCCACTACCGGACCAAGTGCAGAAGCATCTGATTGCTGCATTAAATTCTCTTCTGTAGCAATCTGTTCAGGATCCTTTTCAGGATACTGCAATAAGACTGAAAACAACTTTGATGAAGCGGTAGTAAAACTAAGTTTACCGTCATCAATCAGTTTAATTATGGCTGCTATTTTTTTTGCCGGTACAGGAAATTCTCCTGCTTCCTTATTATTTTCATTCAGCCACGATTGTACCGGTCCAAGCATCCAGTTAGCTGCCGCTTTATAATTCGTTGTATACTGAATTATTGTTTCAAAAAAATCAGCTGTTTCTTTTTCCTCTGTTAATACAGCAGCGTCATATGCTGAAAGATTCATTTCTGTTACATACTTCTTTATCCTTTCCTCCTGTAAAACAGGAATGGACCGGCGGATCCTGTCAATATACTCATCCTGCAACTGAAAAGGAGTCAGATCCGGCTCAGCGAAATAGCGGTAATCATCTGCATCCTCTTTATCACGGATAGAAAAAGTAGTACCTGTATTTGCATCAAAGCTTCTTGTTTGCTGAATGATATTCCCCCCGGATTCAAGGATATCAATTAATCTTTTTGCTTCTGCATCGATAGCTCTTTTCACATTTCTGATTGAGTTCAGATTTTTAACCTCCACTTTCGTTCCGAGTTGCAACTCGCCTTTCTTACGAACTGAGATATTGGCATCGCAACGCAAGCTGCCTTCTTCCATATTCCCGTCACATATTTCAAGATAACGGACCAGTTTGCGAACTTCTGTTAAATATGCAAATGCCTCATCGCTGTTGCGGATATCAGGTTCTGTAACAATTTCAATTAACGGGGTGCCGGCCCTGTTATAATCAATACATGTATTGATTTCGTCTATATCATGCAGGCTCTTCCCGGCATCTTCTTCCATGTGAATCCGGTTCAGCCTGATCTGTCTCCCGCCCTCTGCTGTCTTTATCTTAACAGTTCCTCCTTTGCATATCGGTGTAGTATGTTGAGAAACCTGGTATCCCTTAGGAAGGTCCGGATAGAAATAGTTTTTGCGGGCAAAGTAATTTTTCTTTTCAATTTCACAACCGCAGGCAAGGCCCATTTTAATGGCAAATTCAATAGCTGTTTTATTCATCTTTGGCAATGTACCGGGATGGCCCAGTGTGATGGGGCTAACATGTGTATTTGGTTCAGCTCCGTAGGCAATACTATCACCACAGAAAAGTTTACTTTTTGTAAGCAACTGGGCATGCACTTCAAGCCCTACCACTATTTCATATTTATCGTATTTCTCCATTACAGGAGGGCAAAAATAACCCATTTGGGCAGTACAAAGGGTTAAAAAAACAAAGCCCTGAACCTACGGAACAGGGCTTTAATTACCACACACCAAAACAAATCGTTTACAGGTCTGCAGTCTTTATTTTTCTTGGCATTTTTACTTCTATGTTTTGCGTTTTCCCATCACGCAACAATTTGATCATTATTGATGGTTTTTCTTTGCTTTCTCTGATAATTTTTACCATATCATCAGTTCCTTTAATGGTCTTGCCATCCACTTCAGTTATCATATCTTCCTCTCTGATACCGGCTTTTGCAGCATTGCTTTCATCATCTACTTCTATTACTTTCACTCCCTTTCCATCATCTGTATCCTGAACTGATAAGCCAAGCTTTGGGCTTCCACCTGACCATGCCCAATTTTGTCCATATGGTTCTCTTACACCAGGAACTCCCTGAATTTTTGGTGCAAGATGACCTAAATCCAGATCTCCAAGATCGAATTTGAATTGCCCGGGTGCAGTACTTCCAAACACTCCCATTCCTTTCCATTTAGTTAATTCAGCAGATGCCTTTTGTTCTTTTTTATCTCTTAGCCAGGTAACGGTCACCTTATCCCCGGGTTTATGTGCTGTAATAGCATCAGACAAGTTGTCGGGAGTTTCAATTTTCTTATCATCTATTTTAATAATAATATCGCCTTCTTTTAATCCAATTTTTTCAGCAGCACTTTCCTTTGTAATATCAGTCACCTTTGCACCTTTTTCATCTTTTTCAGTTGACACCCCGAGCATAGCTCTATTCATGTCTGTCTTAAAATAGCGGACATTATCGTTATCATTGAAACTCCAGGCACCACCCTGGGTACTCCGGGGAAAAGAAAAAGCTTCCATATCCCTTAATTTATTCACTCTAACTTTAACATCGTTATCTTTCAATTCATCTATGGGCTTACCGTTAACAGTAACTTTATCACCATTGATTTCCACGACAACTTTCTCATCCTTTTCGCCGCTACGGGTAATAATTATTTGCTGCACATCCTTTTTTCCTTTCTCCTTTTCTTTTTCTTTTTCATCCTTCTGGGCCAGTAGTGCTGCAGGAGACAGCAAGGCCAAAGCAACAACCAGGGCAGATGATTTTATCCATGTCATACGCATAAAAAGTAGTTTAGTTTATTAATTTATCTACGTTAATCTTCGTACATCAAATATAAAGACATTTTTTGAAATACGAAATGTTTCGGAAATGTTAAAAGCTATTATTGTTTGCCCGGTGTTTTAATGCGGAATTCTTGATAGTTTACAGGATGAGTGGGTTCAGTATCTCATAAGTTTTTGCCGGATGGTCATCCACCATATCCTCGCCGATATATGTCATCCCGCATTTTTCCAACACTTTTAATGAGGCGATATTGCCGGGCATTGCCCTGCCTACGATTCTTTTAAGTCCTAGTTTTTCAAAGCCATATTTAATACAGGCAAAGGCGGCTTCCGTAGCATAGCCTTTTCCCCAGGTTGACTTTAAAAACCGGTATCCCAGATCAATCTCATTTCTCTCTGGCCTGTTTTTTAATCCACACCAGCCTATGAATTCAAGAGACGGCTTTGCATGCACCGCCCACCTGCCTTGATTATACAATACATACTGAGGCAGAATTACCTGCTCCAATACCTGCCGGGCATGAGCAATATCAGTGATCGGGTCGCCTGTAAAACGGGTAACATCCGGATCCTTGTTTAATTCGTAAATCAGCCGGGCATCCTCCGTTGTAAATGTACGGAGCAGCAACCTCTCAGTTTCCAGTATAACGTTCATAGTCAAACGATAACAGTATTTTTACTAACCGTAAAGTGGTATTGTAAAGTCAGAATAAAGGTGGATTTTTGGTTATATCTGTTTAGTTAAGTATTGCTTATGGAGTATTTCATCTCAGGGACAATTATATTGATTTGTCTCGGTGTAATAATATGGGGGCTCAGGATCTATAAAGAAAACAGGGAACTGGAAAAGCAACACAAGAAGTATAAAGATGATGATGACTTCCCGTTTCAGCGCTGACACTTATAAAAGCTTTTTTACCTCTTCAATTACTTGTTGCAATTTTCCGGCATCCTGGCCACCTGCTGTTGCCAGTGTTTTCTGACCGCCACCGCCACCTTTAATCAGGGGAGCCACATGTTCCTTAATTATTTTTCCGGCATCCAGCCCTTTAGCTGCCACCACTGTATCAGCAATACCCACGGCTACATAAGGTTTGCCGCCAATATTGGCACATAATACTGCTACATGATCCCGCAAATGATTTTTAAGATCAAAGCAAAGTTTCTTCAGTGCATCCGCCTTACTTACTTCTACTATGTCACCAATAAAATTTATGCTGTTAATGATCTCATCTTTTTGCAAAAGCTCATTCCTTATCCCAACCAGTTGGCGGGCTTCCATCGAATCCACATGCTTTTTCAGTTCAGCATTCTCATTTTGCAGGTTCTCTATGGCTTTTTGAATATCCTTTGGGTTTTTCAGTGCCTCCCGAAGACTATTAATAAGATTCAATTGTTCATTTACATACCCTTCTGCCTGTTTACCACAAATAGCTTCCACGCGGCGAACACCAGCTGCCACAGCTGACTCACTGGTTAGTTTGAACAACCCTAATTCTCCTGTAGCACCCACATGTGTACCCCCGCATAATTCTACAGAATAGTTGGGGTCAATCACAACTACTCTCACCACATCTCCATATTTCTCACCAAATAATGCCATAGCCCCCAGTTTCATAGCTTCGTCCTTCGGCATTGATCTGATAACAACAGGGATGTTCTCTCTGATCTTTTCATTTACCAAAGCTTCGATTGCGGCAATTTCTTCATCAGTTACTTTTGAAAAATGAGAAAAGTCAAACCGAAGATGCTCTTCATTTACCAATGATCCTTTTTGGGCCACATGGTTACCCAATACTTTTCTTAATGCAGCATGCAGGAGGTGAGTGGCTGAGTGATGCAGCGCTGTATTTTTTCTTTTAGATGCATCTACTTTGGCAAGTACTTCACCAGAAAGTTCAGCCGGCAAAAAATCGGTGATATGGATGATGAGGTCATTGTCTTTCTTTGTATCAATAACTTCTATAGTTGAACCTGCCATTTCAAGCCAACCCTTGTCCCCCACCTGTCCGCCACTTTCTGCATAGAAAGGTGTTGCCTCTAATACAAGCTGATAATTTTCTTTACCTTTTGACTTTACCTTTCTGTACTTTAAAATTTCTGTTTTTGCTTCTAACGAATCATAACCAACAAATTTGTTGGAGCCGGCTTTTAATTCTACCCAATCTTCTGCATCAACAGCAGTAGCTGCACGGCTGCGGTCTTTTTGCTGTTGCATTTCGGCTTTGAAGCCTTCTTCATCTACACTTAATTTATTTTCCGTTGCAATAAGCTGAGTTAGATCGAAGGGGAATCCATAGGTATCATATAACTCAAATGAGTCTTTACCGGATATTTCTCCTTTACTAATAAGATCGTCAACTTTTTTTAATCCTTTATCCAGAGTTCTCAAAAAAGCTTCCTCTTCTTCTTTCACCACTTTACTCACAAAATCTACTTGCTGCTGCAATTCCGGAAATACAGTTTCAAATTGTTTTGCCAGTACCGGCAACAGCTGGGTAAGCAGAGGCTGTTTATAATCGAGATAAGAATAATAATAACGCACGGCCCTTCTCAAAATCCGGCGGATTACATAACCCGCACCTGTATTGGATGGTAATTGGCCATCAGCAATTGTAAAAGATATTGCCCGGATATGATCTGCAATCACCCGGAAAGCTATAGCTGTCTTGCTATCGCTGAAGTCATATTTTTTTCCTGTTATCTTTTCTGTTACAGCAATTGTTCCTGTAAAAATATCTGTATCATAATTCGATGTCTTGCCTTGCAATACTCTTACTAACCTTTCCAATCCCATTCCGGTATCCACATGGGTAGCCGGGAGTGGTTCCAGGCTACCGTCTTTTTTTCGATTGAATTGTATAAATACATTATTCCAGATCTCGATTACCTGCGGATGATCTTTATTTACCAGTGTATGACCCGGTATTTTCTTTCTTTCTTCATCGGGTCTGCAGTCCACATGTATCTCGCTGCAAGGGCCACAAGGACCTGTTTCACCCATTTCCCAAAAATTGTCCTTTTTATTACCAAATACTATATGCTCCGCCGGTAAAAGGCTTTTCCATTTGGCCAATGCTATAGATGAAGCCGGTATTCCTTCTTTAATATCCCCTTCAAAAACCGTAGCATACAAGCGGTCTTTGGGAATATTGTATACGACTGTCAATAATTCCCAGCTCCACTCTATCGCTTCATCTTTAAAATAATCGCCAAAACTCCAGTTCCCAAGCATTTCAAACATGGTATGATGGTAAGTATCTACTCCCACTTCTTCCAGGTCATTGTGCTTGCCACTTACCCGAAGACATTTCTGCGTATCTGCCACTCTTTTGAAGGGAGCTGGTTTATTTTCTAAAAAATAGTCCTTAAACTGGTTCATCCCTGCATTGGTGAACATCAGGGTGGGGTCGTTTTTTACCACAATTGGAGCTGAAGGAACAATTTCGTGCCCTTTTGAACGGAAAAAGTCCAGAAATGCCTGTCGTATATCTGCGCTGGTCATCATATTTGCTGTGCTGATTGGGTTGATTTTTGCAGTTTAACGGGTTATATTTGTCAGCCCCGTAAAAGCCGGGCAAAGGTAAAATATTCAGGTGGCATTATTTCCGGGAACAAGGCTTAAGGCTTGCCTCAATGAAAAAAATCAAATATTACTATAATACCAACACACTCCGGTATGAAAAACTGGAAATTCCCCTGCGGGTAAAGCTGCTCCGGGTCTTTGGTTTTGTGGCAGCTGCCCTGGTAACTGCAGGTCTTATTTCCTATCTCGCCTTCCAATTTGTAGGTTCTCCTAAGGAGCGGATTTTACAGCAACAAAACAAGAATCTGAAAGACAATTATTATGAGCTGCTGGATGAACTGGAATCTGTTCAAAACCAGATGAAAGAACTGGAAAAAAGGGATAATGATGTGTACAGGGCCATTTTTGAGGCCAATCCCATACCTGATAGTGCCCGGGCCAAAGAACTGGAAGAAAAGCTTGAAATAGCCAAAGTAGAAAAACTGAGGGACCACCAGTTGGTGTCTTCTATCAATAATACATTGAACAACCTGCTTAGCCGGATAAACTCCCAGAAAAAATCGTATGAAGAGGTGGATGAACTGGTAAAAAACAAGGAAAAACTCCTGTCGCATACCCCGGCTATACAACCACTAAGTAACAAAGACCTGAACAGGATCGCTTCCGGTTTCGGGTACCGGATCGACCCGGTCTATAAAACCACCAAGTTTCATGCTGGTCTTGATTTTTCTGCTCCGCAGGGTACGCCTATCTATGCTACTGCAGATGGTACAGTAACTATTGCCGGTAACACCGGTAATGGATACGGTAATTATGTGGTCATAAATCATGGTTATGGATACGAAACATTGTATGGCCATATGGTAAGGGTAAAAGCAAGGAACGGGCAAGCTGTAAAAAGAGGAGAAGTAATTGGCTGGGTAGGAAGTACAGGCAAATCAACCGGACCTCACTGCCACTACGAAGTACATAAAAACGGTCAAAAGATCGACCCAATATATTTCTTTTACAATGACCTGACACCAGAACAATTCGACCTGATTCTTAAAAAGGCAGCAGCCAGCAATCAAAGCCTTGATTAAATGAGTCATTGATGTGCCAACCCCTTTCAGGACTGTTTTTTTCCACAAGCTCTTTTAGCAGCCAATATCCGCTACCGGCTTTATTATCTTTACATTAATTATCCTTATGGCAAAAGCACTTTCGCAAATAACATTTGATTTTAATACTGTTGAAGAAACAATGCCGCAACCAGTTGCGGCAGCTTCAATTGTCGAAGATGAAAAACCAGTTGTCGAAATAGCTGAGCAGATCGTTCCTTCTTTTACAAATACAATAAAAGAAGATAAAATCAATACAAACGGTAAAAGAGGTCGTCGTTCTTTAAAGGATATTGCACTAAGTGCTGATCTTATCCAGGTGCCGGAAGATGAAATCCTTTTTCAGAAACAGTATTATTCAATCGGCGAAGTGGCTGCCATGTTCAGGGAGAATCAATCGTTGATACGCTACTGGGAAACAGAGTTTGATATTCTGCAACCCCGCAAGAACCGAAAAGGAGACCGTCATTTCCGCCCGGTTGATATCAAAAACCTTGTGATGATATATGATCTGCTGCGCCGGCGCAAATTCACAATAGAAGGCGCCAAGGATTATCTGAAAAAAAATAAGAAAGCAGAAGAAAAATTTGCCACGATACAGTCCTTACAAAAGATAAAAGGCTTTTTACTGGAACTGAAGGCAAGTTTGTAATTCGCTGGCTGCAACTTTAACACCTCATCTTTCATCCTTTCACTGTTCCCTTTTACATTTGTTACTTCATAATCTGAAGCTATGAAGAAATTTATCCCTGTAATACTGGTGTTTCTTTTTGCTACAACAGCCGTGGCGCAAAGCCAGTATGAAGTACTCGTAGAAAGGCCAGGTGAAAAAAGCCTGAAAGGCATTATTACCCGTTCGGTTCTGGAAAGTGATACCTCCTTTAAATGGTTTGCAACTAATTTTAAAGCATATAGCCCCCGCCAGGATGCTATGGAGGCACTTAAAAAAAATGCTGATTCTATTCAATTACTCGTTTTTATGGGCACCTGGTGTGAAGATTCTCATTTCATCATTCCAAAATTATATGCTTTGACGGATGCTGCCGGTTTTTCGCAAGAACATATAACATTAATTGGTACTGATAGGGACAAGAAAACACTAAGCAATCTTGCCAATGCTTTGAATGTTAAACATGTGCCTACTATTATTATATTCAGAAACGGTAGAGAACTGGGTCGTATAATTGAATACGGCAAATACGGCATGTTTGATAAGGAACTTGGGGAGATTATTACTGCCGCAGATAAACAATAATACTATTTGCTGATCCGCACATCTGTACTGGCTCCGGATAATTCTATTTTTAACTCCTCGAGTAATTTTAAACTTTGCAGGTTTATTTCCTGACGTATAGTATTAAACTCATTGATGGTAACCGGTGCCGTATAATAATCTGATGTGATAATTACTGCATTGGCAGAAATATCAGACAGCAACACATTTGCATTCTCCACTTCCTTCCTGCTTACAATTTTTTCAATACCTGCTATTAATTGTTCAATCAATGCAGGAGAAGTTTGTAGTCCTATTTCAAGCTTCAGGTCTCCCCTTCTCTGTGTACGCAGTGAGAGATTATCCAGCACACTGTCCACCATTTGTTTGTTAGGTACCGTAACATATGTCTTCTGGTCAGTTCGTATTCTTGTACTTCTCAAACCAATTCGTTCCACAGACCCGGTGATATTATTCACTTTTACGAGGTCCCCGGTAATAAAAGGTTTGTCGAAGAAAATAATAAAGGAAGCGATCAGATTTTCAAGGCTCTCTCTCAGAGACAGCGCAATAGCAGCTCCTACAATACTAAGCCCTGTTAGTAATCCGCCAATATGAAGCCCAAAGGCAAACTTCAGAACTAACATAATACCAACGATAACAAGGATAATTTTAAAGAAATCCTTAAAGAAAACAATCAACTGGTTATCCGACAGATCAGTAGTAAGATTTGCCTTTTTTTCAAGCAATAATGCTATAAAGTCAATAATGCGGAGTAAGAGCCCGATAAAAGACACAATCATCACAATAGTACCGGTGCAATGCAAAAGCTCCTTCACCGTGTATTTGTAGATTGTTACATTTATAACATGCGGAAAATTCAACTTATATAATGCAGTGATTGTAACAAGTATCAGCAGGAAAAAGCCAAGTGGTTTCATCACCAGGCTGGTGAATGA
>CAZTKV010000072.1:0-2807 GCA_964614285.1 uncultured Chitinophaga sp.
ATGTCTTTCATTCTCTTTTGTTCGATCAGGTAGAATGCTTTTTCTGCCAGCAGCCAGAATGTTTTATCATTCAGGTGTGCTTTCTGCAGCAGATTAAGAATAATATCCAGTAATTCATTAATACCTTCTTTTTGCAAAGCCACTGTTTTTATTATCGGCACTTCATTATAATGTTTGCTGAAAGAAGGGGCCAGCATTAATCTTAAATTTTTTACAAACAGATCTGCATCAGGACGATCAGCCTTATTTACGACAAACACATCAGCAATTTCCATCAGGCCGGCTTTCATGGTCTGCACTTCATCACCTGCTTCAGGCACTACTACCACAGCTGTTACATCAGCCAGGCCGGCAATTTCCACTTCACTCTGACCAACCCCCACTGTTTCTATAAGAATGTGATCGAACTGAAATGCTTTCAGCAGATCAGTTATTTCAATGATCTTCGGATGCAAACCACCCATCGAACCCCTGGTGGCCAGTGAACGGATAAATACATTGGGATGTACATACCAGTCATTCATCCTGATCCTGTCGCCTAATAAAGCCCCATGATTAAATGGCGACGAAGGATCAACACACAGTACAGCAATTTTCTTACCACTATTTACCAGTAGGCCGATCAGTGAATCAACTAAAGTGCTTTTACCGGCACCAGGAGGCCCTGTGATGCCAATTATCCTGGCCGTAGTGGCAGGCAGAGACTGAAGCAACATTTCATACCCGGGGTACTCATTCTCTACCAGTGAAATGCTACGGGCCAATGCTTTGATATTACCTTGCTGAACCTGTTTTAATAATTCCTGCCACATAGAATGAACCGGATGTTGTACGTTTACAAAAGTATGCTGAATAAATTACAGAATGAAGGGAGAAGCACCATCATTTTTATATTGATCATCATAATGATGACAGCATTGTTTGTTTCCCGCACTTTTCTTTCCGCAAGTATGATGGTATTTATACTGGTAACTTTTTCTCATCCCGGGTGGAAAAAACAGCTGCGTACATTTCTTATGACCCCTCTGCTGTGGGGAATGAGTTTGTTATTTATTATTCCTCTTTTATCCGGTTTATGGAGCGACGATAAACAGCAATGGCTGGATGTTATCCGTGTAAAACTCCCTTTACTTTTTTTACCATTGGCGTTTGCAGGACCATTTGTGATTTCAAAAAAACAAGGAGAGTTACTGGTTTATATTTTCATTGCTCTTATTACAACAGGTACACTTTGGTGCATGTATCATTACCTGCCGCATGCAAATGAAGTGAACGAGGGATACCTGAGAGCCAAAAGCCTCCTTACGCCATTGGGAAATGACAGGGTAAGATTTAGCTGGCTTGTAAGTGTGGCTGTATTAATTGGCGGATGGCTTGCCATATTAAAACAAAAGGAAGAAAAAACTATTTCGGTTGTTTTGATGATAGTAACGGGTTGGCTGGTAATTTTTTTGCATATCCTGGCGGTTCGAACAGGTCTGTTTTCATTATACCTGATATTTTTGGTTTTAGCCATATGGCTATTGATAAAAAAAATAAACTGGAGATATAGTATTTCATTACTTATTCTGCTTGGTTCACTACCACTGGTGGCGTACTTTTTATTCCCAACATTTCAAAACAGGCTGAAATACATCAATTACGATTTTGAATATTTTAAAAAGGCCCATTACCTGCCAGGAGGTAATGATGCCATCCGGGTAATATCAATCAGCGCAGGGTGGGAAATAACAAAAGAAAACCCGGTGACCGGAACGGGGTTTGGTGATATATTAATTGAAGCAAAAAAATGGTATGAATTGAATTACCCGCAAATGACCGAAGAGGATAAAATTTACCCGGGAAGTGAATGGATGATACATGGTGCCGGTAGTGGCATTCCGGGCCTGCTTATATTTACTGCTGTTATGTTCTTTCCTTTTTTTGTTCAGGTAAAGGAAAGGCTGCTTTGGTATATGATGAATGGCACTGCCGCTTTCAGTTTTTTGTTTGATATCGGACTGGAAGTACAGTTTGGTGTGTTCATCTGGTCGTTTATTGTTTTATGGTGGTGGAAGTGGTTAAAACAATAAAAGGTGTAATCTTTGCGAAATTATGGCAGAGTTTTCTATTGTTATTATTTGTCGCAATGAAGCTTCCGTGATTGCCAAAACATTGCAAAGCCTGCACGGACTTACAGATGATATTGTAGTGTACGATAATGGCAGTACGGATGGAACACAGGAAGTAGTGAAGCAATTCAACGTACAACTCCATGAAGGAAACTGGGAAGGATTCGGTAAAACAAAGAACAGGGCTAATAGCCTGGCAAAGAATGATTGGATACTCAGCCTGGATGCAGATGAGGGCATTGATGAAGAACTAAAACAATCATTACAACAATGGAGGCCTGAGAATAATTTGACAGTGTATACCATTCGCTTCAAAAATTTTCTGGGTAAGCAATACTTAAAGTACGGAGAATGGCGGGCTGTTCCTCATATTCGGTTTTTCAATAAGAAAGTTGCTCATTGGGATGATGCTGCCGTTCATGAAAAAGTAGTATTACCACCCGGAGCAGTCATTAAAAAACTGAAAGGATATGTGCTGCACAGGTCAATGAAGGATCTTTCTGATTATGCGTCAAAAATGGTGAAGTATGCCATGCTGAATGCAGAAAAATATCATAGCCAGGGTAAAAAGGCTTCATGGATGAAACTAAGACTATCACCAGGGTTCACATTTTTTAATTATTATATACTAAAAGGTGGCTTTCTCGATGGGTATACAGGCTATGTATGCGCCAGGATGACGGCATGGTACACTTT
>CAZTKV010000072.1:2907-4352 GCA_964614285.1 uncultured Chitinophaga sp.
GATGATAAAATTAAATCCTATGATGTGGCACATCATATAGGGCTTTCGCTGGAGGAAGAATATGAGTTGCTGGGGTTATTCGATGAAAGACAAAGGCAGGAATACCTGAAGCGTCATTTGATAAAAGCAATACCCATGCTGGCGGGGATGGAACAGTTAAAGGAAAAAATTAAGTTAAATGGTCATTTTAAGAACCTTAGTGGGTTTGACTGGTGATTTTTGTAAATGGCTGACTTGCAGGAATGCAAACAATATTTTTTGACTTTGAGTGATAAATTATTTTATTAATTTGAAAGTCTGGTCATTAGAAAATATCTTGTAGCTTCTTTAAAATTAAAACATGACGAAATTATCTAATTATCAGGCAAAAAGATTTTTCTCAGGGAAAATAGCTAAGCTATATCCCACGTCAGTGCCTGATGGCAATAACCATAAAGTATATATTGAAAACCTTGCAACAGGATGTTCCCGACCCGAAGGTAAAGTGTCGGTATTGGAGTTGGGATGCGGAACAGGGAGGTATTTTTTATACCTGAATAATGTGAAGAAATTAGTAGGAGTGGATATTTCGAAAGATATGCTGGCCATTGCTGATGAATTTGTTAAGTCAAATCCGGCATTACAGCCTGTTACTACATTAGTACATTCAAGCCTGGAGGAGTTTAATCCGGATGAGAAATATGACTTTATTTATTCAATTGGAACTCTTGGTGAGTATTGTATGTTTAATAAGGAAATCCTGGAAAAAATGATCGCCAGCCTGAACCCGGGCGGATTCCTTTTTTTTACATTGGTGGATTCAGAGTCATTCGTGGATACAGAACATGTCTGGATGAGAAAAAAAATTAAGAGATTCTTATTGAAGTTATTGCCTGATAAACTGCGAGCTAAAATTGATCCTCAATCAATGGTTATAGCAGACTGGAAGCGTCTTTTTGTTAGCAGAAATGAAGTGGAAAAAATATTCGATTCTCTTACTACACCGGTACGAAAAGAAATAACACTGGCAAAAGATAATATCCATGTACATCATATATGCCGGGTATGGCTGGATAAAAAAATAAAAATGCTCATGGGTGGGTTTTATTATACTTCTGAAGCAGCGATGGAGTTCTTCATACCGGAGATGGTACTTATATAATTGAGAAGTTACATAATACCCGTTATAATCTCTATATAATACCACCTGTTACACTCATTTCGTGTAAAGTCCTATTTTTATCGCCATAATAACTTTGCATGTCAATCACCCTTTGCTTTGATTTTGGCAATACCCGGAAAAAGGTGGCTGTTTTTCATGGATCAGAAATGAAAGAAGCGGTTGTGCTGGCCGATGACCAGGTAACAACCATTCAATCACTTCTTCAAACTTTCAAGCCGGCTAAATCTATTCTTTCATCGGTGGTCAATCATAATCCGGAAGTGGAAGCCTTATTAACTGCTGC
>CAZTKV010000072.1:4452-13026 GCA_964614285.1 uncultured Chitinophaga sp.
TTAGTAAAGGCAGACAGCAATGTGCCTCTTATTGGCTATGATACAACAACCAATATTCTCTCCGGAGTAGTATTGGGTATGGCTAAGGAAATGGATGGGTTTATTGAAGCATACCGGGAGAAATACCGGAACATTAACGTCCTTTTAACCGGGGGTGATATAGTCTATTTGGCTTCACACCTTAAAAACAAGATATTTGCAGACCCTGATTTAATATTTAAAGGTCTGTATGCAATTAGTGAAGTTAATAACCCCTAAGAAAATCAAGGCGTTACACAGCAAAAAGTGGACGTTTGTGGTTTTGATCCTGGCTGCTGTTTCCCCTGTTTTTTCGCAGGATAACTCCCCTTATTCCCGTTATGGTATAGGAGACCTTGTTCCTTCTACCAATATTGTCAACCGTGGTATGGCAGGTGTTTCGGCCGGCTATATTGATAATATGGCTATTAATTTCAGCAACCCGGCTTCTTATTCTTCTTTCCAGGCTTACCGGGAAAAGAAATCAAAAAAATTAAGCTCTGGCAGGGCTGTTCTTGACCTCGGGTTAAATTTTGAAAACCGCACACTCAGAGAACCTTCTGTAGCGCAAAAGTTTACTACCAGTAATGCATTGTTTTCTTATGTGCAGGTAGGTGTACCACTGAAGCAGAACTGGGGATTGAGTTTTGGTTTGAGGCCGGTTTCAAGAATTAGTTACAAGATCATCCGTAACGAAGTACTAAAAGATCCTGTTACTGGTTTGCCCATTGAAAATGCAAGCACTTTGTTTGAAGGCGATGGCGGTTCTTATCTCGCTTCAATAGGAACAGGATTCAGCCTGTTCCGAAGAGAAAAGAAAGGACTGGAAGAAAAGCTCAGTGTTGGATTCAACGGAGGATACCTCTTTGGTGAAAAAGATTATAGTACAAGAAGGGTATTAATTAATGATACGGTAGAATACTACAGGGCCAATTATGAAACAAGAACCAACTACGGTAATTTATATTTTAATGCCGGTGTTCAATACAGGCTCCCAATAACAGAAAAAATGATGCTTACCCTTGGTGCTTATGGCAACTGGGCGCAAAAATTGAATGGCTCCCAGGACAGGTTAAGGGAAACTTATGTGTATGACGAAAACCTCGGTAATGTAAGACTTGACAGCGTTTCTGATCTGCGGGATCTGAAAGGAAAAGTGGAACTGCCCTCTTCATATACTATTGGGTTCATGCTGCAAAAATTTGCAGTGCCTAATAAGGAAGGAGGCTGGATGCTGGGGATTGATTTTAATAATCAAAAATGGGATAACTATCGTTTTTACGGGCAATCAGATTCTGTACAGAATAAATGGGAGCTAAGAGTAGGTGCGCAAATCAGTCCTGTTCCCAAGAGAAATTATTTCAGCAATATTGCTTATCGGTTTGGCTTCGTCACCGGTCCTGATTATGTAAAAGTGGGTAAGAAGCTACCCCAATTTGGCGGAAGCTTTGGATTGGGATTGCCAATAGGCATCAGCCGGCAGGCGCCTAACCAGGTTACCTTTATCAATATGGCTTTTGAGTATTTGAAAAGAGGAAATGATGATAATGTCCTCAGGGAAAATATGTTCAGGTTCTCTCTCGGATTTTCACTCAGCGATATCTGGTTTGTAAAACGGAAATACGATTAAGTCCTTCAGGCCTTTACTTAACAAAAGGCTTACAAGAATACCTGTATGTCTTGCATGTCGTTTTCATATAAAATAATTGTAAAAACAGCCTATATCATTGCAGGCTGTTTTTTTGTTATGGCCTGCGAAAATGATGATAAGGTATTGCAAGACTGGACAAAAAGGGTGGTATTAAAAGAAGAAGCCACCAATATTGAAAGTTACCTGAGCCAGGATGGAAGACTAAAAGCAAAACTGACAGCTCCATTGATGATAAGGGTGGCAGGAGATACTATATCTGTCGAGTTTCCTAAAAAGCTGCATTGTGATTTTTATGATGATAGTACCAAATTAGAAACCTGGCTGGATAGTAAATATGGTATCTATTATGAGAACCTGAATAAAGTGTACCTCAGGGATAGTGTGGTGGTAATTACTTTGAAAGGTGATACACTCCGGTCGCCAGACCTTTGGTGGGACCAAACCACCCGGATGTTCTATACAGATAAGTATGCTACTTATCATGGCATTGGAAAAAATATTTATGGAGGAAAAGGCCTGGAAGCCACACAGGACCTTAAAAGGATCATGTTCAAAGAATCTACCGGTAATATGAAAGTTTCACAAAACGGTTTTCCGGAATAACAACAGCAACAGCACAGTTCTGTTATTAACTTCGCTTACCTTCGGTTTTTGTAGTTAAGCTTCTATTAAAATTCAGAATAAGAGTATATGGAATATCGTTACATGGGCAAAACCGGTCTGCAGCTGAGTGTATTATCTTTTGGCAGTTGGGTAAGCTTTCACAAACAGATCAATGATACTATCGCGGATGAACTGATGGGTATTGCGTATGATCACGGAGTGAATTTTTTTGATAATGCAGAAGTATATGCCCTGGGTGAAAGTGAGAAGATGATGGGGAGGGTATTGAAAAAGAAAAATTGGGACAGGACTTCCTATACGGTTTCATCGAAAGCTTTTTGGGGCTGGCGGGGAACGGCTAATAAACCCAATCAAACAGGATTAAGCAGAAAACATTTGGTAGAAGCCTGCCACGAAGCACTGCAACGACTGCAAACAGATTATCTTGATTTATATTTCTGCCACCGCCCTGATAAGAAAATGCCTATTGAGGAAGTAGTATGGACAATGCATAACCTTATACAACAGGGAAAGATTTTATACTGGGGCACCAGTGAATGGAGCGGGGTGGAAATTATGGAAGCACACCGGGTGGCGCAACAATATGGATTGATTGGTCCTTCTATGGAGCAGCCACAGTATAATTTGCTGGAGAGAAACAAAATGGAAAATGAGTTCTTAATGTTGTTCAAAACTGTTGGACTGGGAACTACTATCTGGAGTCCCCTTGCTTCCGGGTTACTAAGTGGTAAATATAAGGATGGTATTCCTGAAGGAAGCCGTTTTGGCCTTACAGGATTTGACTGGCTGAAAGACCGCTGGCTGAAAGATGATATGCTGGGTAAAGTAAGAGGGTTGGCGGTGTTAGCAAAAGAGCTGGGCGTATCAATGGCAGAACTAAGCATTGCCTGGTGTATTAAAAACCCGAATGTGACAACCGCCATTCTTGGCGCCACCAAAAAAGAACAGTTGCTGGAAAATCTGAAAGCATTAGATATTTTGCCAAAACTGAATGAAGAGGTAATGCAGCAAATTGAAGGTATTGTGCAAACCAAACCTGTATTGCCGGAACATTAAGGCCTCCCCCGGGCTGTACCGATTAATTAATTAAAAAGAGAACTATATGTCGTTTCAGAACAAAACCGCCGTCATTACCGGAGCTACAAGAGGAATAGGAAAAGCTATTGCTTTGCGATTGGCAAAAGAAGGAGCTAATATTGTAATTGCTGCCAAAAGTGTGGAAGAAAATGCGAAACTCGGAGGAACTATTTTTTCTGCTGCTGCAGAGATAGAAGCTGCAGGAGGTAAAGCATTAGCCGTGCAATGTGACATCCGTTTTGAAGACCAGGTGCAAAATGTGATTGATAAAACGGTTGCAGCTTTTGGCGGAATAGATATACTGGTTAATAATGCTTCTGCCATTTCTTTAACTACGACAGAACAAACGGAGCCCAAACGTTTTGACCTGATGCATGATATCAATGTGCGGGGAACTTTTTTTGTAACCAAAGCCTGTATTCCGCATTTAAAAAAATCAGCTAACCCGCATATACTTACTTTATCACCACCGATCAATCTTGATCCAAAGTGGTTTGAAAAGCATGTAGCCTATACTATAACGAAGTATAATATGAGTATGATGACGATCGGCTGGGCTAAGGAATTGGCAAAAGACAGGATAGCTGCCAATGCACTCTGGCCAAGAACTACTATTGATACGGCTGCTGTAAGAAATTTGTTAGGTGGAGCCATGCTGGCCAATATGAGCCGTACACCGGATATTCTGGCTGATGCCGCTTATTATATTTTGCGCCAAACTTCTACCGCATGTACCGGTAACCTGTTTATTGATGAGCAGGTGCTGGCCAAAGAAGGTATTACTGATCTTTCAGCTTATTCGGTGGTGCCGGGAGCACAGTTATATAATGATTTGTTTGTGTAAATAATAAAACATCCCGCCTCGGCGGGATGTTTTTACAGAGGCCACTAACCAGTAATTATTTCTTATTGCCAATCAGGATGGCCGCCATCGCCATGGCTGTATCCTTTAATACACCTGATGGATTCGTATCAAAGGATTTAAGGTGAATGGTAAAGACAAAGATTAACAGCACGGCCGCCAGTAAATAGCAAGCCAGTACTTTTTGTATATCTGTAAGGATAGCGATAGCTGCTAAGATAAATCCTGCACCTGTTATATAAATCCAGATTTTTCCATCGCCGGGGAAATAATCCGGCACCATGCCACCCATAGCCCCGGCATTTTTTAAATGCAGGTAACCGAAATAAGCTATTACAAGAGCAAATACAACTTCAGCAAGTTTAGAGGGAATAAACGGTTTCATGTGTATATTTTAGTTTTTGAGAATTTGCCACATGTTATTCGCCATAAAATTTTCATCGCTGGTTGGTATAATAGCTCGAAAATTTTATGGCTCATTTCATACTATTGGTTTTGGTTACCGAAACCTACAAAAAATTTATGGATGTTGCAACATCCTCTTGTCGTTGTTCCTAAATTGTGCAATTAAAAAGCCTTTCCGCTTGTTGGGAAAAGCTTTAAAAATTTATTGAGACAATATTTATTCTTTTGTTTCACCAGCAGCTCCCTGCCGGTTTTCGGGACGGATTTATTCACTACCTTATTGATAGTATAATTTGGTGCTCATGAATGCTCCTCCTTTGCTTCCTGCCTCTGCTCAGGTCGCATTTGAGGGAATAACAATACATCCTGTATTGATACATTATTGGTGAGCAGCATACAAAGCCTGTCAATACCAAACCCGATACCTGCTGTAGGGGGCATACCATACTCCAGGGCCCGCAGAAAATCATAATCGATGAACATAGCTTCATCATCTCCTCTTTCCATCAATTTTGCCTGTTCTTCAAATCGTTCCCGCTGATCAATAGGGTCGTTCAATTCACTATAGGCATTTGCAATTTCTTTTCCGTTGATGATAAGCTCAAATCTCTCAACTAGCCCTTGTTTATCCCGGTGTTTTTTTGTCAGGGGGCTCATTTCTACAGGATAATCAATAATGAAGGTGGGTTGTACATAATGATGTTCACATTTTCCCCCAAAGATCTCATCAATGAGTTTGCCCTTGCCCATTGTATTGTCAACCTGTATATGCAGTTGTTTACATACAGAACGGAGTTGTTCTTCATTCATACGGCTTACATCAAAGCCGGTATGTTCCCGGATAGCATCATAAATACTGATGCGTTTGAAGGGAGCTTTAAACGAAATAGTTTTGTCACCAACGGTTACATCAGTAGTAGTACATACATCCATCGCAGCTTTTTCCAGCAATTGCTCCGTGGTTTCCATCATCCAGAAGTAATCCTTATACGCTGTATAAAACTCAAGGATAGTAAACTCAGGATTATGTGTACGATCCATCCCTTCATTGCGGAAATTGCGGCTGAATTCGTATACCCAGTCAAAACCTCCAACGATCAAACGCTTTAAGTAAAGCTCATTGGCAATACGCAGGTACAACGGAATATCCAGCGCATTATGATGGGTGATAAATGGCCTTGCAGCAGCACCACCCGGAATGCTTTGTAAAACAGGTGTATCTACTTCCAGTGCTCCCTGGTTGTTTAAGAACTCACGGATAGAATTGATCAGCTTTGTTCTTTTTATAAATGTTTCTTTTACTGCAGGATTGATAATAAGGTCTGCATATCGCTGACGGTATTTAAATTCGGGATCAGTCACTGCATCAAATGTTTGACCGTCGGCCTCTTTTACAATGGGTAATGGCCGCAGAGACTTACTGAGAATTGTAAGTTCCTTTACATGCACGGAAGTTTCTCCTGTTTTGGTAATAAAAGCATAACCACGGATACCAATTATGTCACCAATATCCGTCAGTTTCTTCCATACAATATCATATTGCGATTTATCTTCCCCGGGACAGATGTCATCTCTTTTAAGATATAACTGTATACGTCCGTAAGCATCCTGTATAACTGCAAAATTGGCCTTGCCCATATCCCGAACACTCATTATACGGCCTGCAAGACATACATCCTGAAATTGGTCTTTGGTTTCTTCTTTATAATTCGCTTTTATATAAACAGAATTGCTGTTAACCGGAAAAAGGGGAGCAGGATAAGGCTCAATACCCATCATAATCAGTTCTGCCAGTTTCTCCCGGCGCAATTGCTCCTGTTCAGATAAATGTTGTGTACTCATGAATAGTAATGATAATTTGAAGCGGCAAAGGTACTGGTTACCTTTAAGGGTACAAAGACAAAAAGCCTCCCGGAAGGGAGGCTCTTGAATATATAAAGTTATTACTACTTGTTATTGACCAGGTAGCCCAAACGGATACCAAAACAATGATTCCTGATTTCATCACTGCCGTTCTCGACCGGAACAAGGTTTCTTATACCGATAGTATAGTTAACAGCAAGAGAGAAGCCATTCTTCAGGCGGTAACCGGTAACCAGGTTAGCGCCATAGTCCAATCCTTTGAAATCAGAGTTTGACTCCTTGCCAAAGTTGATATTTGTTTCCGCCTTTAACCAGTAGTCTGGCTCATCAGGATCTCTTACTAAGGTTTTTGAAATCCTGGCTGAAGGGAAATCAAGTGCAACAGCAGGTCCTCCTCCGATAAAGAAATTTCCTTTTTCACCACCGGTATTAAACAGGAAATTAGCCTGCAGTTCAGCATAACGAAGGGCAATCCAGTCTTTTTGAGAATTGGTTTTTACCAGTGATCTTCCTTTCTGTACATAATGTAAACCTGGCTGGAAGCTAATTTTACTTTTACCGAGTGGGGCATCAAGTATCATCCCAAAAGTGATTCCAGTTTTGCTGTCATCTTGTATTTTTTCGCCACCAATTTCTCCATACATATTGGCGGATGTAATTCCGGCGGCAACACCTACTCTTGTTTTTTGGGAAAAGCCATCTATTTGCAGGCAAAGAACAGAAACAGCCAAAATGAATAGCACTTTTTTCATAACAGTTTTTTTGGTTCACCTACTCATATCGCTTTTCGGTATCGGCGCCGTACTCTTTTCTCCTGGGGATTTTCCGGATTTCTCCCATCTTATCCTTTAACAATCAGTAAATCAATTCTAAGATATGAATTTACCGGTTTGATTGTTTCGGCGCAAAGATATTTTAGTTTCTCAAATCTTCCACTACTACCTGAAAACTTCATGCAGGATTATTTTAGGGCTAAAACAGGTGAAAATCAGCATTTTTGACTTATAAAACAGTCCTCAAACCCATTTTTCAATGAGTTTCGGGGGCCCGGAGGTGGAAGATTGTTTTTTAAAACCCTTCAGGTTGGATAAGCTGTATTTTGCTGTGAAACCTGTCTAACTTCCACCAGCAGCCTCCTTTTCCTGCTTTCGGAGCTCCTTTCTTTTCTTATTGTAAATGGCTCTTATGGCAACTACCAGCAATACAATAACCAGCGCTCCTCCACCCAGACCAACAATAACCGCCGCCGCATCCGATCCGCTGCAGGACAGATTGCAGGCCAGTGAAGCTACCAGGAATAAAAGACCCAGCGCTGCCAGTACAGCCAGTATGGTAAGGGCAACTTTTTCTCCTTTACTCAGCTCATTGGATTTTTTGATCCCCCTGATCTGCTCTTTGAGTAATTTTTTTCTTTCTTTCCATTTCAGCATTTTTCCATTTTCATCTTTCATGGAAGCGGAGAATTTCCAAACAGGTTTATAAGCCCTGCCCTGGCTATCGGGTGGATGTGCATTTGTTGCTGCTTGCAGTGACAGGAAAGAAGCAGAAACAAGCTTATTGTTGTTACTGATACATACAAATAGTATAAAAGCTGTTCCTGCAAGAATAAAATCCCTGGTTTTTTGCTTGTTATAATAATGACCGGGAGCATACCTTGACCTGGTGGATCTGGCCGGATAAGATAATATGGCCCATACATAAAGAAGAATAGTTAATAAGAGGACGGAACCGGGAACAATAACTGCCAACTCTTTAAGTAAATAGCCTGTTAGAATCCCTGTTATGTTCAGGAGCAATAAACTAAGGACAAGGATAATTCTTGCGGGCCATTTGTTGGCTTTTGCCCAGGTGGAGATTTTTCTCATAATGTTTTTTTTAGTGCCTGTTTTTTATTTTTTAATAACCAATGTTTAGTAATAAAGTACAGAATAGCTGCGATGAACATAAGAAAGGTTTAATGGTTAATGGAATAGATCAAAGCCCATAAATAAAACTGGTATAATAAATTCCCCCGATGGCAGGATTGCCGTACGCATTCTTGTAGTACCTGTTAAAAATGTTTGTACCACCTATG
>CAZTKV010000073.1:0-13025 GCA_964614285.1 uncultured Chitinophaga sp.
GAAACAATACGATGGGACAGTGAAACGGATCTCATTATACCCTTAGCTAATATGGTTGGCCGCAATAGGTTTGCGATCGCTTCTTCAGATTTTAAAGGAAAATGGACAAGTGATTTTACGGGCATACAACAATTGTACAATGTGTACACAGGCAATTATGCAGGTATGAATGTGCACCAGTCGAATGAAGAATTCATTTTTAACGCCGGTAACTCATACCACTGGAAATTGCTTGCCGTGAATGGGATGGTTGGCAATATGAAATTCGACCAGGTAAAATCATCCGGCACTTTTACTGTTTTAAATAACTGGCAGATTAAGTTTTCTAAAATTGAAAGCAAGGCAAAAACCTATCATGCATTCTGGTCCTGCATTAAAGGAGCTAGAATTCTAAACCTGCTTGATGCAGAGTATCCGGGATCAGGTATCTACACAAAATTTGGCTTGGCCAAATAAAGCAAAAATATTACAAGCCTGAGTAAATTATTCACTTGCGTATCTTCGCAACGATTATGAAAGATTATAAATCGCTGCGGATTGTTTTTATGGGTACCCCTGAGTTTGCAGTGGCCAGTTTAGATGCTTTGCTAAAAGCCGGATGTAATATTGTGGGAGTTATTACATCACCCGATAAACCTGCAGGAAGGGGATTACAATTGCAGCAAAGTGCCGTAAAAAAATACGCAGTTGAGCATGGGTTAAATACTTTACAACCTGAAAAACTAAAACACCCTGAATTTTTGATCGCATTAAAATCATTGCATGCTGACTTACAGATAGTGGTCGCCTTCAGAATGTTGCCGGAAATAGTCTGGAATATGCCACCAATGGGCACGGTGAACCTGCATGGTTCATTATTACCTCAATACCGTGGTGCTGCTCCCATCAACTGGGCTGTGATTAATGGTGAAAAAGAAACCGGTGTAACCACTTTTAAATTGAAACATGAAATTGACACCGGTGACATATTACTCCAGGAATCATTTCCAATCAGTGAAGATGAGACAGCCGGAGAAGTACATGATAAAATGAAAGTGATTGGTGCCCGACTACTCGTCAGGACTGTGAAAGCTTTGGCCGATGGAAGCTTGCAGGAAAAACCACAGGAATTATTGATCTCAACCTTAGGGATGGCTATTGATAATACGAGGGTAGCTCATCAGGATAAACCAGTTCCTGTGCATAAAACTCCTCTGAAACATGCTCCCAAAATACATACTGATACCTGCCGTATCAACTGGAGCCTGTCTGTTGAAGAGGTATACAACCTGATTCGGGGCCTTAGTCCCTACCCCGCTTCTTTTACTATCATGAATGAGAAAATGCTCAAAATATTCCGCTCAAAAAAGGAAATAGTATTCCCCAAGAATACCGAAGGGGATTATGAAACAGATGGGAAAACATTTTTGAAATTTGCCTGTAGCAATGGATACATCCACCTGCTGGAAATTCAACTGGAAGGGAAAAAGAAAATGGAGATCACAGAATTCCTGCGGGGTTATCGTTTCAATGGCAGTTAGTAATTCACTTTTACGATAAACTTATCCTGCTCGGTTATCTGCAGTACATTAGCTGCTGCATTACTGATGCGGATATTATATCCTTCATTCTGCCGGATTCCGCTCATTTCACCCAATACTTTGGCATAAACAGCTTTACTATTAACAGGATTCACTATTCTCACAATAGTACCCGGCGATACGGCATCAATCAGTATATAATACTTTTCATCCTGCCAGCCACTTGTTGTCTTAAATATTCCTGCAGTCACTGTCTCATCTTTAGTAACTGGTGACTTTTTTACCTGCTGATCAAAATGAGATTTAAAGAATCCCTGCCCTCCGGTAACCGTTTTTTCCTCTGTTTTTACAACTCGTTTTTCTTCCACCTTTACCACTGGCTTTTCCTCCGGTTTTTCTATTGGTTTTGCCTCAGTCTTTTCAGCCGGTTTTTCTTCCACCTTAGGTTCTGTCACCACAGGTTTCTCTTCTTTCCTGGCAAACGGCTCACTGGTTTTTGGCTTGATCGTAATTGATGGCATTTCTTTGCTGAGCAAAAAACCAATTATCAGTTTCGTATCCTTTTTGGCATTATCTGCTGAAAGGTTATTCCAACCTTTAAGATTTGCAACAGTCACATTGTTATTCTCCTTACTTATATCTTCCAGGCTGATATTATTGCCTGTTTTATAATAAACAGGTGTGCCGCTGTTGCCCTTTTGTGTAAAATTTGTATCAGTAAGAGGGATCCTAAGCTTCTGATCTATCAGCAATCCTTTTGCCATATCAAGTTTATTGTAAGAAGCTATATGTTTAGGATGAACATTATAGAGTCTCCCAACGGAAAAGAAACTTTCTTTAGCAGACACTTTATGTTCTAAATAAAGACCCTTATCCCCATTTTTAACCACCAGGTCAGCCCGTTGAGCAATAACAGAAATAGAAAACAGGATCAGCGCCAGGAAAGAAAAAAAGAATTGCTTCATACCGACAAGATTAGGTATGCAAAGATGTGGATTTTTTATCTTTTACCACCTGCTAAATGTCCTTCAAAATCCGGAGCTCTTTAGGATAATAATTATTGACCCTGTTAGACAGAATATTCACCCACCCAAGAGGATGACCGTCATACTCAGCCAGGCTCCATCCCCTTCCGGGGGTGTTAAGCTGAATATCTTTTCTTTGCAAATATTTAATTGCGTCTTCCCCTGAAAGGGGCACCCTGCTCACTGAGTCGGCAAAAATATTGCTCATCGCAAGAGGATGACCAGGAACTAATTTCTCTCTCATCAATTCGCCAACCAATACACCTGAATAAACAATTCGGAGCTGTTCCAGTATAAAACAGAAGTCCAAAAAACTCACTTCAGGCCATGCATATACGGTGTTCTGATATCTGGTAAAGTTTTTTCCCTGCAGCTTCACCCATTTTTCTATAATCCCGATTTCGCTTTTAGAAAGCAGTTCAGGTTTTTTCTTTGCCCTGAAAGTTGTTTCATACTCTCCTTCCTTTTTTTGAAAACAGGTAAGAAAAAAACCTTCTCCCTTCACTTTATCGGGCCAAAAACGATACCCCCCCTCCGATTCAACGATACCCCAGGAAGGATCTACCTTCAATATGTGATTGATCACCTGGAATTCATTTAACAGCCATTTTACAATATCCTCATCTTCCTCCTTTGAATAAGAACAGGTAGAGTAAACTAATATGCCATCCCTTTTCAAGGCCGGCCAAACATCTGCTACTATTCGTTGTTGCCTTTGAGAACAGAGTTGTACATTATTTTTGCTCCACTCTTCTATTGCCTCCGGGTCACGGCGAAATAAACCGCTGCCGCTGCAGGGGGCATCCACTACAATTACATCAAAGTAATTTTCCAGCTTCGCAAAATCTCTGGGGTCATTGTTCGTTACCACTACATTCCCGCAACCCCATTTGATTATATTATCTTTTAAAATATTAGCCCTTGAACGGATCACCTCATTACTAACCAGCAAACTATGTTCTGAAAGGAGAGTTTGAATATGTGTTGACTTGCCCCCCGGTGCTGCACACAGATCAAGGGCTTTAAGAGGTTTAGATAAATCAACTGTTTGCTTCAACGCCTGCTCTAAAAACATACTGCTGGCTTCCTGCACATAATAACAACCCGCATGAAACAGGGGATCGAAAGTAAATGATGGGCGGGATTCAAGGTAAAAACCGAAATCTGTCCAATCAATCTTTGATTTTTTGTTTTTGATTTCAGCCTGCTTAACAGGATTTATTCTGACTGAAGTTATCTGCTCGCCAGATGTATGTACTTTTCCAAAAGCCTCCTTGTCGAAACCTTTGACATCTTTCAGCGATTCCAATAATTTATCCGGGAGTTGCACTATGTAAAACTATGAACAATCAATGATGAACTATGAAGCAGCTTATAAATTCTTTATCTCACTAATCAAATCCTGCAATACTTTCTTTGCATCACCAAATAACATAGAAGTTTTGGGTTGAAAGAACAGATCGTTTTCTATACCTGCATAACCGGGCTTCATGCTTCGTTTATTAACAATGACATTTTTGGCCAGTTCCACGTCTAATATGGGCATACCAAAAATCGGGGAGGAAGGATCATTTTTGGCAGCCGGGTTCACCACATCATTAGCACCTAATATTAATACTACATCAGTAGTGGGAAATTCTTCGTTGGCCTGTTCCATCTCCAAAAGTTTTTCATAAGGAACATCTGCTTCAGCCAGTAATACGTTCATATGACCTGGCATACGGCCTGCTACAGGGTGAATAGCATACTTGACTTCCACTCCTTTACTTTCCAATATTTTTTCCAGCTCATGACAAGCATGTTGTGCCTGGGCCACGGCCAGGCCATAACCTGGAACAATAAATACTTTGTGGGCATAGCTCATCACTACAGCTGTATCACTCAGAGATATCTCCTTGTAAGCACCCTGCTGCTTGGCACCTGCCGGGCCAGCTTTAGCACCGCCTCCGAACGATCCGATCAATACATTAGCCAACGAACGATTCATAGCCTTGCACATCAGTATGGTGAGTAATGTACCAGCAGCCCCAACCAGAATACCTCCGGTGAGCATTGCTTTATTATCATACAGGAATCCACCACATGCAGCTGCCACACCTGTGAAAGAATTCAGCAATGAGATCACCACCGGCATATCGGCCCCTCCAATCGGCATTACGAAGAGTATACCATACACAAAAGCAAATAACCCAATCAGCATAAAAGGGATAAATATGCTACCTATGTTGGATTGGTACGCCACAACAGAAAAAACAATCACCAAAGCAAGCACAATCATATTTACAATATGCTGGCCCCTGAATGAGAAATCTTTTACCCGGCCATTTAATTTGCCCCAGGCAATAATACTACCGGTGTAAGAAATAGTTCCGATGATTGCTCCTGCCACAATAGTGATATAATACCCTACAGGCACTAAATCAGAAAATGCTGTGGTACCTGCCCCCTCATGGGCCTTATAGATATGATAAAACTCTGCGGCTGATATCAATGCTGCACAGGCCCCTCCCATCCCATTAAATAAACTCACCATCTCGGGCATCGCCGTCATCTTTACTTTTTTGGCCGCCAGTGTACCAACAACAGCTCCGATTAAAATACCCCCGAATATCCAGATATAATTATGCAGCTTATTTCCTTCCTGGTCTCTGTACAAAAAAATTGTTCCAAAAATGGCTATGGTCATACCCGCGGCAGCCATAAGGTTTCCCTTCCTGGCATAAGCAGGGTTTGACAACATTTTCAGACCCAGTATAAATGTTACCGAAGCTATCAAATAACAAAGCGTAAGTATATTGAGTTCCATAAAGTTTATTCGTATTACTTTTTCTTCTTCTTAAACATTTCCAGCATCCTGTCTGTTACTACAAATCCTCCTACCACATTCAATGTTCCTAATATCACCGCCAGGAAACCGAGTATTAAGGCAAAATAATTATCACTTTCCGCCTTACCCATAACAATGATGGCACCGATAATAACCACCCCATGAATGGCATTTGCCCCACTCATCAGGGGTGTATGCAATACACTGGGTACACGGCCAATCACTTCAATGCCTACAAAAATCATCAGGATAACTATGTATATGATCTGCTGATTGATTGTAATCCAGTTTAAAATTGATTCCATATAATTATTTTATTCGTTCGTGGATTATTTCACCATTATGTGATATACAACTTCCTTTTACAAGGTCATCCTCCCAATTAAGATTTAGTTGCCCGTCCTTTGTAACAATGAGTTGTAAAAAATTAAGTACGTTCTTCCCATACATTTTACTTGCATCTGAAGGCATAGTGGACTGCAAAGATGAATTACCGATAATACTCACTCCATTATAGTTTACTGTCTCGTTATTCTTTGTAAAAGGTGTATTACCGCCTGTTGCAGCGGCAATATCAATGATGACAGACCCATTCCGCATTGCTTTCAGCATATCTTCTGTAATAAGCAACGGCGCCTTTTTCCCGGGTATCTGTGCAGTGGTGATTACAATATCTGCCTTTGCAATACTCTCAGCAATTTTAGCTTTTTGCCTGTTGAGAAAATCTTCACTTTGCTCTACTGCATAGCCACCTGCTTTGCTTGCATCTGCCGCACCTTCTACTTCAACGAACTTTGCACCAAGGCTCATTACTTCTTCTTTTACAGCAGGCCGTGTATCGAAAACTTCTACCACAGCACCTAACCTTCGTGCAGTAGCAATAGCCTGTAAACCTGCTACACCGGCACCCAGTATCAGTACTTTTGCAGGGGCAATACTTCCGGCTGCCGTCATAAACATGGGAAAATATCTTCCGTATGAATTGGCCGCAGTTAACACAGCCTTATATCCGGCAATATTTGCCTGCGAACTTAAAACATCCATCGCCTGGGCCCTGGTAGTACGGGGCAACATATCCAATGAAAAAACAGTAACTCCTGCAATAGCCCATTGTTTCATCAGATCAACATGGAATAATGGCTGATACACACCAATCAGAATTTTAGATTTCAGGTTTTGAATATCAGATAACTCTGGCTGATGAATGGCTAATATAATATCAGAAGAAGCTAATATTTCATTGCGGCTTTTGACCTGGGCACCGGCTTTTTCAAATTCCACATTACTGCAAAAAGCCTTTTCTCCGGCACCATCTTCTACAATAATGGTGACTCCCTTTTTACTGAGAGAGACTACAGCTTCAGCCAGCAGTGATACTCTTGTTTCATGGGCGGGTTCCTTTAAAACACCAATGGTCATAATGAATCTGGGTTATAGATAGAAAATTGAATTTTCTGTTGGGCGTGAAGATATTGATTTTTTGGAGAGTGGCACAGCCTGAAAAATTGATTTTCTTCAGGCAGCAGCCTGTTATTTATCAATTACTAAAAACGAATACTGAAATGCTGTTTTTCCTTGAATTCATCCCTGAAAAATACAACGCCGATAAAGAAAAGATCAACGGTACAGCGTACTGAAGGATGGTCTTTAATGGTCTTCCATCCCTGCTCCATTTCCCTGCTCCAGTGAATGTCATCAAAAACAAGAATAGATTCGTTATGCATTTTAGGCAGTAGTTGATTAAAATATCGTTCTGTTGGTTCCTGGCGGTGATTTCCATCAATAAATGCAAAATCAATAAAAGGCATTCTCTCAAGCAGCCCGGGCAACATCAGGTCAAAATTCCCTTGTATCAATTCTATATTTCTTAATGATAATTGTTCAAAATTTTGCCTAGCCACTGATGCAATCTCCTTCGCCCCTTCCATTGTAATCAACTTTGCATCTGGTTTAGCCAGCGAAAGATAGGACGTCGTTATACCCAGCGATGTACCCAATTCTAAAATAGTTTGTGGCTGGTAATACTTTATTATTCTGTGCAATAACTGGCCATACTTCTTTGACTTGGCTGCATTGCGTGCTATCGACTTAATACTCCGTTGATGCTTCCGTAAAAAAGCCGACCCTGCACCAAAATCTTCTACCACAAACATCCTCGAATCTTTTAATAACTGACGGCGCAGGTCTTCAACAGTTTTATATGAATCATATTTCTGCTGATCATTCAGTATCTTAATAATAAATTGAAAAACAAAAGGAGAGTGCATACCATGTCCTTTACCATTCAAAGCGGTGCAATAGTAACGGAGATATTTTATGGCTAAATGAGGAACAGAGAACATTGCTACAATAGAATTCTTTGATTATCCAATTCTCTCCCATACCTGGAAAGAATAATTATACGCATTTTTTTCATCGGCCTCATGATTTCGCTGACTAACGAGGTACCAGTGCTGAGGATCTAATGAAGGGAAAAAAGTATCCGCATCCGGCTCTGCCTCCACACGGGTCAGGTATATTCTTTTGGCTTTGTCAAAAAGGGCTCTGTAAATTTCACCTCCACCGATCACCATTACTTCTTTGGCATCAGTTTCTTTTGCAACAAATAAGGCGTCATCAATACTTTTTACCGGTACTGTTGATGCTGCTTTCCAATCAACCTGTCGTGTAATAACAATATTTTTTCGTCCGGGTAATGCTTTCCCTAAAGATTCAAACGTTTTCCTGCCCATAACCACCGGCATACCCCATGTCACATTTTTAAAATGCTTCATATCATTGGGCAAATGCCAGGGCATTGTTCCATCTTTCCCTATTGCATTATTAGTAGCAGCGGCCACAACAAGAGAAATAATCATTAGTCAGGGAGCTTTAGTCAAAAGTAAAGATACCAATAGTTCTATACAGCCACCGGGGCCTTTATTGCCGGGTGACATTGATAATTTTCCAATGTAAAATCTTCAAAATTGAAAATAAAAATATCTTTGACTGCCGGGTTCAGTTTCATTGCCGGAAGCGGAAAAGGCTCACGGCTTAATTGCAGTTTTACCTGCTCCACATGGTTGCTGTAAATATGCACATCGCCGAACGTATGCACAAACTCGCCGGGTTCCAGGTCACAAACCTGTGCGATCATCATGGTCAATAAAGCATATGATGCAATGTTGAAAGGAACACCTAAGAAAACATCCGCACTTCTTTGATATAGCTGGCAACTTAGTTTTCCATTAGCCACATAAAACTGGAACATATTATGGCAGGGCATCAGTGCCATATCGGGCAAATCAGCCACATTCCAAGCACTAACTATCAGGCGTCGACTATCGGGATTCTTTTTTATTTGGGTAATCAAATCAGAAATCTGGTCAACTACTTTGCCATCCTTTCCTTCCCAGCTACGCCATTGCTTACCATACACCGGACCGAGTTCACCATTCTCATCCGCCCATTCATCCCAGATCTTCACCCCATGTTCTTTCAGGTAAGCTATATTAGTTTCCCCCTTTAAGAACCATAATAACTCATAAATAATACTTTTCAGGTGCACCTTTTTTGTTGTCACCAAAGGGAATCCTTTTTGCAGATCGAACCGCATCTGGTAGCCAAAAACACTCTGCGTACCGGTGCCTGTACGGTCCGTTTTATGAACTCCGGTGTCTAAAATGTGTCTGAGGAGACCAAGGTATTGTTGCATGCCTGCAAGGTACAACTTAAGCCAGCAGCTATATACATTAAACTGCTGCCTGTGGGGAAACTGTGGATTGAAAAAGGCTGCTAATCGAGATTTTCCACATCTATATCCCCCAGTAACAACCTATCTTTTACTTTAAGGAAAGCAAACCGAACTATTTTCCGGCCACAGTTCAGCGGTTGTACAATCCAGTAGCCTTCTGATTCTTTTTCGGCACTGATCTTATCAAAACTGTAATCCTGGCAATCATTCATTACCAGTTTCATCTTTTGTATCAGGTCTGCCGTCATCTTATTTTCAGCAGCATCATTCATATTTACCGGGGATTTCCAATTCCGCACCTGGTCTTCACCATGATAAACTATATAAGTGCTGAATGCTGAGAGGTTGTCGCTTTTAGCCATGGCCACCATCTCCTTTACCTGGTTCTGCAGAGCCGTTGCAAACGCTGGTTTTCCCAAATCCAGTGCAACTTTTGCCTGCGAACTGTTTGCCAGTGAAGTGTCTCTCATTTCAAAAGCACTCAACGGATTAGGTATTTCCAATAAATATTCCTTATCGTTTTGTTTCTTTACGATCAGTGTCAGGTCATCATACAATTTTCCATTATACTCATAGATAATCACCATAGCTTGCATTATACTCTGGGAATATGGATTGTAAACGACTGCTTCTTTTATGGATATCTTATCAGGGTCAATTGCATTCTTCTTTATTCCTTCGCTGATCTTGTTCCAGTTGTCAACAAGTTTTCTTCTGCTGTTGGTTAGAAAAGAGTCTATCTCTGTATCAGTCCTGTCCGGAACATCCTTCCCCAATGATCTGTAAAACTCATTTGTAGGCAAGTACTTTTCCAGGATAGCAAACTCTCCCTGTTGGAAAGAACGCAGGAAAGCCTGATCCAATGCTGCAGGTACATTCCTGCCTTTACAAGACGCAAAAAGCAGTAACAGAAATACCAGGATTCGTTGAAATCTTTGCATAAATACCCTTTGTTGCAAAATAAGCCACCCGGACCTGTTTTTTATACCCGGCACAGGGTATATATGAGACTTGCTGGTTAGGTTTAAAAACAGTCAATGCAACGATTCGGGCTTTGCCTGTATCTTTGACAAGTATTAAAATTATGCCATGAAATTGATAGTAACCCTATTTTTAGTCTCACTGCTTTCTCTCACCTTTCAGCCTGTTTTTTCGCAAAACAGTATTTCGGACACTACAAAACTTGAAAAAAAGATCTCGATATTAAATGAAAAAATATTTGCCAACTTTCCTGCTACAGCAGTTGTAAGCCCAAGAGTGGCAGATATAATGGCTGCAGATCCAAACGAAAACAAAGAAACAAGAAT
This sequence comes from uncultured Chitinophaga sp., assembly GCA_964614285.1. Lineage (GTDB taxonomy): Bacteria > Bacteroidota > Bacteroidia > Chitinophagales > Chitinophagaceae > JJ008. The sequence continues at coordinate 10,413 of CAZTKV010000073.1, forward strand.
CATTTACGACATCGGGAATATGAAGCTTGTTTTATTTGCTCAGGAACTTTTCTCGTTCACCGGTAATAAATTATTTGAAGACATTTCAAAACAGGAAGAACCCGATTTTAATTTTCAAAGAAAGGAGCTTACTAATGCTGATTCAATTATTACAGTACTGTCCACTCCTACTCTTTTCGATACTTCTGCCAGTGCTATCCTGGTAAATAGCCTCCTGGTAAAAACTCCTGACAATACTGTTTGTCGTATTGATGCATATATCAATCCTCCGGCTTTAAACAGTAAGGATGAATACATCAGGCTTACAGAAAATATATTTAAAACAATCTCAAAAGGTAACAGAAGGATATCACTCGAAGCAAGAGAGGAGACCTTTAAGATTCCCGGTACTACCGGAACATTTAGCTTCAAACTACCTAAGAATTATTTTGTAACTATTGATGAAAAATATGATTTTTCGGTCTTTAAAATAAACCAGTTCAAACATATTTCCGACACCACCTACACCAGTTTAACCATCTATACCGGTCGCTACCCTACTCACTTTTATAAAGAGTATGGGCTAACAGAAGACAAATCAGAAAAAACAAAAGGGATTTTTCTTGAAAAGAATATTGATTGGTTATACTTTAAAGATGACAGCCATAGTTTTTTTCTTAAAGAACAGATCGTTCCCGCTGAAGAGTTGAGCCCCGGCCTGGTAATGCATATAGCTCTACTAAGCAATAAAAAAAGTGTAATCGATGAACTATCCGAAATTGTAAAAACGATAAAAATGACCCGGCAGTAGTTTTTAAGCTCCCTTTCTCCTCCCTAACCGGCAATCAGGCAGCATCCGGCATATTTCATTTGACAAACAACATCGGAAAAGTTGATTTACGTCAGCTGATATGTTGATCTATCATACTTACTTTTAAGTATGCTAAACACTAAAAGATTATACAAAGAGTTGGGTAACCTCTTTTATTCGATAGCAGCAGCCGATAAAAGGATCAGGCCGGAAGAAAGAGAAGTGCTTCATAATGAAATTCAATATGCATGGAAACATCATGATCATAGCACCGACCGCTTTGGCACTGACAGGGCATTCCTTATTGAGTTCGAATTTGAAACGATGGAAGATGAGTTTGAAAGTGCCGAAAATGCATTTTCTTCCTTTGAGAATTTCTTTACAGAAAATGAAAAGGAGATTGACCAGGCAAGCCGGGTCAAAATATTTAACAGCGCCAGGCATATTGCAGAAAGCGTAAGAAAAATAAACGCCAATGAATTAGTGTACCTGGTTCGTCTTAAAAAGATTCTAAAGCTATAATCTTCAGGAATGACGTCTCTTCAATTCCTTTTTTATCAGCGCCAGTTCCCTCCCGGTTTGCCCTTTTACTGAAGTGTTCTCCTGTGCACGGCGCATCAGGTATGGAATAACATCTTTAATGGGGCCGAACGGCAGGTATTTACTAACACTGCAACCTGCATGTGCCAGGTTAAAAGTAATGTTATCACTCATGCCGTAAAGCTGGCTCCAATGGACATGGGGGTGGCTCAAGGTCAATCCCTTTTCCTGTAATAACTGAGCGGCATACAGGTTACTATACTCATTGTGTGAAGCTACAACCAATGCCACCCTGTCGATATTATCAATACAGAATTTAACTCCTGCATTATAGTCGTTGTCGGTTCCTGTTTTATCAGCATGTATTGGTGAAGGATAGCCTTTTTCAGCAGCTCTTTTTCTTTCTTTTTCCATATAAGCACCCCTGACAAGCTTAGCTCCTAAAATAAATTTTCTTTCTTTTGCCGCTTCATGACTATCATAAAGAAATTTTAACCTGTCGTGACGGTAATGCTGCAGCGTATTATAAACTATAGCTCTTTCCTTATTGAATGAATCCATCATCAGAATCGTCAAGGCATCAACAGGATCCTGAATCCATGTTTCTTCTGCATCAATTGATACTCCTATTTTATTTATGGAAGCTGCTTCACAAACTTTCATAACCCGGTAGCGAATTCGCTGCCACTCTTCTTTCTCTTCTCTTGGCAGGTCTTCGATTGCTTTCAGATATCTTTTCATAAGTGTACCCTCACTGGCATGCATCATGGTATCCATTTTTTCCAGTAAAGAGAACCTCGCAAATCCTGTTACTTTCACACTCATAAAAGGAATATTGGGCTGTGTCGCCGCATAGTTAATTACCCGGATAAACTCTTCACATGCATGATCAAAATTCTCTTCTCCTTCTTTGCCCTCCACACCATAATCTAATATTACCTGCACATTGTATTTACCAAGCATCTTTGCCACAGCAGCCGTCTGTTCAAGTGTTTCGCCACCCACAAATTGTGAGAAGATTGTATTTCTGATAATGCCCTTTACCGGCAAACCCGCCCTAACAGACCATGGTGCAAGCCTGGTTCCTAGCTTTACTATCCATGGTTTGCCCATCATATTAAAAAGAAAATGGGCTTTTTTTAATTGCTTGTCGGTTTTATACTCAAACGCAAACTCTGTATTGTCGAAAGAGATTTCGGGATATGACTTTTCCATTTGGCAATTGTAAGATGCCGCAAAAATAGTCGAAAGAAGCTAACTAACACTTATGAGTTTTATCAAAT
>CAZTKV010000074.1:0-12909 GCA_964614285.1 uncultured Chitinophaga sp.
GTTTCAAAATATAATGATGCGAAATGGCGGGCTATGGAACTGCTCTTGCTGATAGAATCCAGTTTTTTCAGCAGCTCAATTTCAATATCCTTTTCCTGAGTATAACCAATCAACTGAACCACGACGATGAACAAAAAGGTGAACCTGTATTTTCTCATACTTTCATTTAAATAAGTCAATACTAAAATTAACAAACTCTTGCCCTTATTGAACCATCGCTTATCACAGATTTTGTAGTTTTGCTCCTTGATGAAAGTTGTAAGATACAAGTACCTGTTATCCTTGTTTGTAGTTTTATTTGCCGGATCATTAAGCTTGCCGGCCCAAAATCTTACTGGTATCTGGAGAGGATATTTTATCACTTCATCGTTCGAGCATTATAAGTTTGAATTGCAGATCAAGCAAACGTCTAATTCTGTTTCAGGGGTTTCTTATTCCTACCTCTCTACAGTATTTTATGGCAAAGCTACTCTTACCGGCAGCTATAATAAAGCTGGTAAAAAGGCACTGATCCAGGAAATAAGAACAGTAGAACTCCGGATGTCTGGCGGATCACAGGCCTGTATTATGAAATGTTTGTTTGAATACAGTAAATCAGGTAAAGAAGAATTTCTGGAAGGCACTTATACAAGTAAATTTGAAAAAGACGGAGTTACTATTAAAAAAGGAGATAATTGCGGTGGTGGAAAAGTCTACCTGCGGAAAGTAACTACATCTGACTTTTATGTTGAGCCTTTTCTGCGGGGTAAAATTAAGACTGCACCTGTTATAGTGAATAAACCACCGGTTAAAACCAACCCAAATACCAAACCGGTTACACCTCCTCCCGTCGTAAAAAAAGATACAGCAAAGACAAAGATCTCTACGCCAGTAGCAAAAAAACCTGCAATAGTAAATAAATCACCCCTGAAAAAAGATACTATAGCGAAGACTCAGGTCCTGCCGCCCGTAGTGAAGAATGATACAATGACCAAAAAAATAAAACCAGCCATTGTTATACCTACCCCACCCGTAATAAAGAACAGGACAAATGAACTTGTAAAAGTGCTGACAGTGAATAGCCCGGTAGTTACAGTAAAATTGTTTGATAATGGTGAAATAGATGGGGATACTATATCCGTTTACCTTGATAAGAAATTAGTGCTCTCTGAAAAAAGGCTTACCGCCTCCCCGCTGACTGTCAGGTTTAATATGGATGAAGATAATGCTGAGCATGAACTCACTATGGTAGCTGAGAATCTCGGTAGTATACCTCCTAATACTTCTCTAATGATCGTAGAGGCAGGCACGCAACGGTTTGAAGTACGTATAACGTCTACAGAACAGAAGAATGCAGTTGTGCGGTTTAAATATCAGAGACCAAAGTAACATGTATCTTTTTTGATTTGCTGAATTAATTGTTGCCGTTGCTGTAATTTTTAGAGCCCCCTGCGTTTTTTCATTTATTTTTCCTGTACGATGATCCGGCAATTTATCATATCTGTTTGTTTGTTAGCAGGTCTTTTTGCCAGTAGCCAGGATATTAATGGTATCTGGAAAGGCAAATTGATAATGGCTCCCAGCGGTTGTTTTCCCGTATATAATATAGAGCTTCAGCTACAGGTGGCTGGTACAAGAATAACCGGAACAGCCTATCATTTTTCCGATTCACTTAATTATGTAAAGGAAAACTTTGAAGGTGTTCACAACAGGGATAGTAACCAGATTGTCATCAAAGAGATTGGAATAGTTACTTTTAAAATAAAGGAAGATTGTGTTCCTTGTATCAAGACATATATATTAAAGTATCATCGAGGTGGTGGTAATGTGGTTACCGAAGAACAACTCAGGGGAACATGGGCCACTCCTACCGGCAAAGCCATGGATGGCAAAACAATTTGTGAGCCAGGCACCATTGTTCTCACCCGGTTTGAAAAAGCGACCTTTAAACCCGAGCTGAGACTCCCTCCATCACTTACCAAACGGAAAGCAGAACTGGTAAAGGAGATAAAAGTAGATACTGGCTCCATTAAGATAGATTTTTATGACAATGGCCAGATAGATGGCGATACTATTTCAGTATATGTAAACAATATGCCTGTTGTATCTAACAGGATGTTGAAGACACAACCAATCAGTCTTACAGTGAAGATTGATCCACTCCGGCCATTGCAGGAAGTAATAATGGTAGGCGAAAATCTCGGCTCAATACCTCCCAACACTGCACTAATGATCATCACCGCCGGAACAAAACGATACCAGCTTTATCTTACTTCTGACGAGCAAAAAAATGCGATGGTAAGATTTGTATACGAAAAGCCGGGGATGGTTTCCAGGGGCCAATAGACAGTTGATTCTTTCTTTTTAGCTGCAAGAAAATTACTGCTTGTTGTTTATTGTATTTTATCATAAGTATTAGCAAACGATTGATTGTTCTCAAGTAACTAATCGTAAATACCTAAAAACAAAAAACAATTGAAAAAAATTATTTTCAATCTTTGATGAATGAAGTGATATAACTATTTTCACTTTGCAAACAAATTTTAATTCTCAAGTTATTTGACGCAAAAAGCCTGCCTTAGCAGGCCTTTTTGTTATGGGCCAATAAATGAATTAAAATTTGAAATTCCAGGTAACTGACGGTAAAATAGGAAAAAGCGAAACTTGCCTTGTTTCGACATTAAGATCACCATTCACCACACTTCCCTCCTGGTCGAAGTATAGAAAATAAGGATTCAGTCGGCTGTACAGGTTATAAATACTAAAGACCCAATAGCTGCTTACTTTTCTTTTTTTCTTAGGTATGGGTGTATAAGTAGCAGAGAAATCCATCCGGTGGTAAGGCTTCATCCTGTACTGGTTCAACTTGCTGTATTCCTGGGTAAGTACACCATTGATAACATAAAATCTCTCTGGTAAGGTTATTGCATTGCCTGTTCCAAATACGAACACAGCACCCAGCTTCCACTTCTTATTCACTTCATAGTTTCCAACAACAGAAAGATCATGTCGCCTGTCATACCGGGCTGGATACTTTTCTCCATCGTTTAGATCCGGAAATTTTCTCCAGGTCCACGACAAAGTATAACCAACCCAGCCAGTCCATCTTCCTTTTAATTTATTGATCAAAAGTTCGGTACCATAACTCCAGCCTTTTCCAAAAACAAATTCATCTTCAGGATCAGCCAGCGAAGGAGTATAACCTTCTTTATATTCTACCTGGTTTCTCATGTCCTTATAATACAACTCGACTGAGGTTTCGAAAGTATTATCTGAAAAATTCTTAAAGAAGCCGGCGGAATAAAGCCAGCTCAACTGTGGCCTCACAATGTAAGTACTGGGTACCCAAAGATCAGTTGGTAATGTGGTGCCTGCATTTGTTACCAGGTGGATATACTGATAATTACGGGTAACTGCAGCTTTTATTGAAGTTTCGTCGTTAATGGCATAGCGTAAAGTAATGCGTGGTTCAAGACCTGCATAGGTCTTTACAGGATCAAAACTTTTATACTCTGTACTATCAAGTTTGTTACCATCCGCATCGCGGATATATTTAGTATAAGGCCCTATTTGAGTAAAACTGCTCCACCTGATGCCATAATTTATTTTCCATTTCTCTCCCAGTTCCCAATCGTCCTGCATGTACAATGCCGCTTCAGCTGCATACTTGGCCCCTTCGTTGTTAGGTTTGAATTCTATTGAATCCTGTCTGCCTGTTACAACATTTGGAATGAATTTGTGATAGGTGAACAATCCGCCAAACTTTAATTTGTGGTTGGGTAACGGATAATAGTCAAAATCGGATTTAGCAGTTATATCACGGATGCCGGAGGAAAGGCCAATATCAAAACTCTCCTGTTGTGCAGAGAATTTGAAATTATAATCGTTATACACCAAAGTAGTATTGGAAAAAAGCCGGCGGTTAAATACATGGTTCCATCTAAGAGTGGCTGTTGAGTTGCCCCAGGGTATATTTGTTTTAAAGGAACGTTTGGAGTTATTGAAATCAAATACATCACGGCCGAAATAACCACTCAGGTACAACCGGTCTTTTTCTGAAAAGCGATAATTTACCTTCGCATTTACATCATAGAAATAATAGCCGGAGCCATAAAAACTGCTGCTTTTTTTAATAAAAGGCTTGGCCAATGCATCAACATATGTTCTTCGGGCAGATAGAATAAACGATGCTTTATTTTTCTCTAACGGACCCTGGATGGAAAAGCGGGATGCTATCAGGCCGATACCTCCATCCATTTGCAGTTTATTAATATTACCATCCTTCATGGATACATCCAGCACGGAAGACAGGCGACCTCCATATTGGGCAGGCATTCCTCCCTTGATCAGGGATACATTTTTTATTGCATCTCCATTAAATATAGAAAAGAAGCCAAACAAGTGCCCTGTATTATACACTACAGCATCATCCAGCATAATAAGATTTTGATCCGGACCACCACCACGAACATAAAATCCTGCATTACCTTCCCCGGCACTCTGCACACCCGGCAATAATTGAATGGCTTTCAGAATATCTACTTCTCCCAAAAACGCAGGTATTGTCCTTATCTGGTTCATGGAAAGATCAATCTTTCCCATCTGGGCATTTTTAACGTTCCCATCCCTTCTTTTGCTATACACAACGACTTCTTCAATCGCAGCTGATTTTGAGACAATATCAAAATTGAAAGACTGGTTATTTTTCAGCTCTATTTGCACAGACTTTCCCAAATAGGACACATGTGAAGCAGTAATTATATAACTCCCTTCATTCAACGTAATAGAAAAAAAACCATATAGATTACTGGTAACACTCTTTGATTGACCATTTACTGATATAGTGGCACCGATAATAGATTCTCCTGACAGACTATCTTTAACATAACCATTTAACGTAAACCGGTTTTGTGAAAAGCCTTTCGTAAAAAAAAGTAATAAAAAAACAACACTGATAAATCTTACCATAACTGCACTAACAATCTTATTTTGCTTTAGTTGAATCGACAGGAACAAAGTTGATCCTGGTTTTTACATCTCTGCAGTCTTTTTGGCCATATGGGTTTAAAGACTCTTCTGCATTACTAAGCCAGTTCCCCGGTTTGTCCGCACCAAATGCTTTATCACATTCCAGCCAGTATAAAACAGCCCGGTCGTAATGTATCGTACTGAGCAGGGCAAAAAGTTCGTTTGAAAAAATATTCAACGATCCCTTCTTTTCATCCATGGAAGGATCAGCAAGAATGGAACCAATCTCTGCTTTTGCATTTTCGTAAGGTTGAATGGCAGTCTGGTATATGAGACTGTCAACCTTTAGTTCATCCAGTTTCAGGCTGTCGAGTGCGGTTTTCAAACTGGCTCCATGTTCGTTGATAGCAGTAATGCTGTTATCGGCAAAACCAGTGGTCATGTTATAATAAGCCTTTAATACATTATCCAGCGAAAGGTTAAAGGCTTCGCTGTGTTTACTTACGGAAAGAGGGGGCGGTTTTGGGCCATTATCACCGGAGCTACCTCCTCCCGGTATAAGATAAAACCGGATGAGCCCGGCCAGGAGCAAGGATATTGCAAAGAACATGGTCAATCCATTTATCCCTCTTGTTTTGTTCACAAAAACACGGATTATGCCTAGTATGATTATCAGTGCCGGTAAAACAATGCCAAGTATGTCTATTATTTTCTTCATTCTGCCGGAATATTTGAGCAAAGATAAACGCAGGCCGCCGGAAGTGGTAATCCTTTATTTTTGCACCTGTTAAATTTGAACTATGCTGGCAGGATTGCAAAATGTGACCTTTGAATTTGGTGCAAGAGTAATTGTGGAAGATGCCACCTGGCATATACAGCCAGGGGAAAGGATTGGCCTTATTGGGTATAACGGTACGGGTAAATCGACCTTACTGAAACTGCTGGTAGGAGAATATCTGCCCTCGGCAGGCACTATCGAAAGAAGCCGGACTACTTCGATTGGTTACCTGCACCAGGACTTGCTGAGTTTCGATACCAATGACTCTATTTTACAGGTAGCACTTGGTGCTTTTGAAAAAGTGTTGCAATTGGAAAAAGAGATTGAAGAGTTGGGAAAAGAACTGGAGCGGACAGGCGATGAAAAGACCCTGCATGACTACAGCGATAAATTGCATGAACTGGAAACATTGGGCGGTTATGATATTCATCATCGCACTGAGGAAGTATTACAGGGCCTTGGTTTTTCAAATGCTGATCTGCAACGGCCTTACAAAGAATTCAGCGGTGGATGGAGAATGAGGGTATTGCTGGCAAAAATGATACTGCAACAACCTGATCTTCTTTTATTGGATGAACCTACAAACCATCTTGATCTTCCCTCTATCGAGTGGCTTGAAAAATATTTGCTGCATTACCAGGGATCTGTGGTTATTGTCAGCCACGATAAGTATTTCCTGAACCGGATGGTAACCAAGATAGTGGAAGTGTACCAACAGAAACTGCATATTTATACAGGTAATTATGACTATTACGAAAAAGAGAAAGCGATCCGTATAGAAATGCAACAGAAAGCTTACGAAAACCAGCAAGACTATATACGGCAGAATGAACGACTGGTGGAACGTTTCAGGGCAAAGGCCAGTAAAGCGGCAATGGCCCAAAGCATCATGAAAAAACTGGATAAACTGGAACGGATTGAAGATGCAGCAATTGAAAGACCAGATATACGAATCAATTTCCGGGTGGATAAAACACCGGGAAAGGTACTGGTAGAGCTAAAGAATGTGTCGAAAGCGTTTGGTGATAATGTTATCATAGAAAATAGCTCAGTTGAAATTGACAGAGGAGATAAGATAGCCCTGATTGGTGCGAACGGAAAAGGCAAGTCTACTCTTTTACGGATTATTGCCGGTGTGGAAACTTTTACAAAAGGAGAAAGAAAATGGGGGCATAATGTGGAAGAAAGTTTTTATGCGCAGCACCAGTTGGAAGCGTTGAATGTGAATAATACCATTTTGGATGAGATGAAGGAATGTGGCAGCCAGATGAACGAACTTGAGTTGCGGGGCTTGCTGGGTTGTTTCCTTTTTAGCGGGGATGATGCCGATAAGAGAATTAAAATATTGAGTGGTGGTGAAAAAGCAAGAGTCGCATTGGCAAAAACAATTGTAAGTAAGGCTAACTTCCTGATGCTGGATGAGCCTACCAATCACCTTGATATGCATAGCTGCGACCTGCTGATCGATGCGTTAAATAAATACCAGGGTAGTATCATATTAGTCAGTCATGACAGGTACTTTGTTGCTAAAACTGCAAATAAAATATGGGAGATTGTTGATCATGAAATAAAAGAATTCAAAGGCGGTTATGAAGAATGGGTTGCCTGGAAGGAACGAATGGCAAAGCTGGACGCAGAAAATAAGAAACTTGAAAAAGCAAATGAACAAAATAAACCGGTAGAGCCTAAAAGGAATACCCCTCCTGCTCAGGCTGCAGTACAAAAGCAGCACCCCCCTGTCGTCATTGATAAAGAGAAGAAAAAGGAATTACAAAAAGTACAAAAACAATTTCAGCAATTAGAAGAGCAGATTGCCAAACTGAGTGCGAAGAAAGAAGAACTGGCGGCCTCTCTTGCTGATCCCGGCACTTACTCAGATAAAACAAAGTTTTTAGAAGCAGAAACAGCTTATAAAAAAGCCGGTAACGAACTCGAGGCTTTAAATAAGCAGTACGAGAAAGTGTTTGAAAAAATAATGGAGATGGAGCAGTGATCAGTCACTCCTGTTTATGGCATTTTACCTCGGATCTCAAATGATAAATGGTATTTCCCATTACTATAGAATATTGTTTGCCTGAATGCAGCAAAGGATTTACGGGACTCTCCCTGTTCTGTAAAGTACCAGGTATCTGAATAAGGGAAATTGTTGATCGTCGTTGTTTCAGTAATCGTATACAAAGGTTTGTTGAAAGCGGTAGATACGGCATCTCTTAGATAGACACCCCGCTGATCTACTTTTAACCTGGTCTTGGAAGGTTCAAAATAATACAATACATAAGGTGTGCCTGTGACCGGGAAGACTATTTTCCCTGAATCAGCCAGTGGCAACAACCATTTTACTTTGTATTCGTCCACCAGGTCTTCAAACTCACTGATTTTTTTTGCGCCTTTATTCTTCACAAACCCTTCCTGCGCATCGGCATAGATTTTTCTGAACTCATTGTAAAAAGCGGTAGCGGCAAATTCATTTTGTGCCTGCAGATGAGTAGTAATAAGAAAGAAAAGTATAGCAACCCCGCATTTCATGATATAAATGTACTTAATCTATTATTTGAAAACCCAACATGGTATGAGGCTGATTGCAAAGATCTTATAAAAATGGTAGTGCTCATATGATTTGGTTATCGTTCTAATTTTTAAAAATGTTGTACCTTTTTGTGCCTTAAACCAACGATCATGAAATCCTCATTACCACTGCTGGTATTACTTGCATTCATTACAGCTTTGCTGGCCTTCAGATTGAAAGAAATTAATAGCTCCCGCCCGTTAATTGCTGCAAACAAAATCGAAAAGAAAAATATTGTTCGGTGCGGCCCCGATTGGGAATCGCTGAAAGATTGGTTGGAGGAAGCTGATATTCCTCCCGTTGCCGGTTCCGGTACTCAACAATGGAAGATCAGTACCAGCAATGATAGTGCTCAGTTTTATTTCAACCAGGGTATTAATATGTATTATGCCTTTCATATTATTGAATCGATGGCATCATTCAAAAAAGCAGCAAAGTTTGACCCCGGATGCGCTATGTTGTATTGGGCACAGGCACTGGCCTATGGACCTAATATTAATGATGTGGGTTATGCCGCTTCACCTGATGCCTTGGCGGCCACAGCTAAAGCAACAGCATTAATAGAAAATGTAACCGACAAGGAAAAAATGTTGATTACAGCACAGGATATACGGTACTCGGCTGATTCTACACAAAAAAGAGAAAGACTCAACCAGTTATATGTTGATAAAATGAAAGAAGCATATGAAAGCTATCCTGACGACCCGGATATAGCAGCCCTCTATGCTGATGCGTTGATGCTGCAGCATCCCTGGGATCTTTGGCGTATTGATGGCACACCCAAAGAATGGACCCCGCAGATAAGAGCAATACTGGAAAAACTGCTGGCCAAAAATCCCGATCATACTGGTGCCAATCATTATTATATCCATGTGATGGAACCATCCCCTTTCGCTACCCTGGCAATACCAAGTGCTAACAGGTTAGGAAAATTAACTCCTGCACTTTCCCATACAGTACACATGCCTTCGCATATTTATTTACGTACCGGCAACTATACAGCAGGAGTAAGAGTAAATGAAGATGCGGTGAGCAGTTATAAGAAAATGCTGACAAAATTTTCACCTGTTAGTGGAAATGATTTTTTGTACATCATTCACAACCTGCACATGCAAACCAATAATGCGATGATGCGGGGTTGGTCATCTTATGCAGTACGTTCTGCCAAACAAACTGAAGAGAGCATACCCAGGGAGTATTTGTCTGTTCCCGGACCTATGGCCAGTTATGTGCAGTATATTTTTATGACACCCGTTATTGTTGATGTTCGCTTTGGCAACTGGAATAATTTACTAACGATACCAAGACCTGATGCCTCTATGATCTATGCAAATATTATCTATCATTTTGGCCGGGGTATGGCATTGGTAAACAAAAACAGGATGCCGGAAGCAAAGGAAGAATTAGGAAAACTACAGGTATTGGTAAAAGACAGTACCCTGGAAATACCTTTCACTCCCTTTTCACCGGCTATTGACGGCGCTGTGGTAGCTGAGAACATTCTTATCGGAACTATTGCATTAAAGGAAAAGAAATTCAATGAAGCTATTCCCGCTTTTGAAGAAGCTGTGGTTACAGAAGAGAATATGGTGTACAATGAACCAAGGGACTGGATGCTGAACCCCAAACATTATCTTGCCAATGCACTTTTAAAAGCAGGAAGAATAAATGAAGCAAAGGAAACTTTGCAGAAAGACCTGCAGAATAATAATGAAAATGGCTGGGCATTATTCGGGCTATGGCAGGCATTAACGGCTGAAAAGAAAACAGCGGAGGCCGCTAAAGTATTGGCCAGGTTCAGGAAAGCATTTTATCAGGCAGATGTAAAACTATACGGGCCGGTATTTTAATTATAATGAATTTCCTTTTATAAAATCACTGACCAGGTAACTGATAAGCTTACCGCTGGTGGTATCTGTCCGGCCATCGTTCAGCCGTGTAGCCCCTTCACAAATGTAAAAATAGGCGGGCTTGCTGTCGGCAGCAGCAAATGAAACATATTGCCTTGCCTGTGCTGGAGAAACGCCTACGGGTGTCATAGCACTGCTAAGTGTGTTTTGAATAGAATCAAGATCGATATCTATCCCGGTCAGTGTGTCTTCTGTAAAACCAGTAGCATGAGCCACTGCCTGTAAAAAAGTTCTTTTATCATGTACGAAAATGTCTTCAAAAGTGATACAGTCGATAAAGGGGTTATTCACAATATCGATCCAGATATTTTGCGGGATATAATTTTCATGCAAACCTATCACACAATATTTCTGCAGGTAGCCGTCCTCTTCTGCATAGCGGAATGCATTTCCACTATGGCGGCCTTCCAATGGCCGGTAATCGGCATGTGCATCTAAGTTGATACAGTTAATCTGTGCCAGTGGTATTGTTCCGGCTTTGTGCCATCCTTTGGCGGCGCCTTTTATCAGCGGGTAAGAATTATTGTGCCCGCCGCCAATTACAAGAGGGATCTTTTTGGCTTCTGTAATAATTTTTACAAGATGCTCCACCTCATCATCGATCGTATTTACAGCATGGCGGTAAGCTTCAATTTTTTCATCTTCTCCCCTGGCGGTAGTGTCGATCAGGTATTGTATATCACCAAAATCAAAATGACCGACCAGCAATACTTCATTCCCATCCAGGAAGTCATTGCTTTGTACATTCAGGAAACTTTGCAAAAAAGGGATCCATAGAGTATCAGTACCACCGATACCAAAATTTCCTTTTGCGCCAAGGTCTTCCGGTATTCCGAAGAGCACATATTTAGCGGCTGAACCGGCAATAGATTTTTCCAGTTCAGTTGCATCATATATTACATGCAGCCTTTCTCCTAACTTGGTTTCGAACCGGCGGATCTTTGTCAGCGACAATACATCCTGCTTGGTATAAACTTTCAGGTGCTGCATACTGTTCAGTTTTGGTTCGGCAGCAGGAACCTTAGTGTCCGATTTTTCCATCAACGATCTTTAAAATTTCAGCTTCTAAAGCTATGGTTTTGTTCTCAATTTCACGGCCCCTGTTGAGTATATCATTCACATACTCTTTGTGTGTATAGCCGGCTGCATTGATCCGTACGTTCATAAAAGCTCCCATCACCGCACTGCGGGCACACAGGGCTCCCACCCCGGCATCCGAAACAGAATTGGGGTTGCCAATATCCGCCATTGCTTTTATTACTTCCATACTGGCATAAGAAGCCTGCATTACTTTGAAAGGAATTTCAATAGCAAACCGGGTGGCCTCCTGTATCGCTTTGGTACGGGCCGCTTTTTCTTCATCTGTCGATTTGGGCAAACCAAAAGCCAGCATGATCTGGTTGAATGCTTTTGTATCGGCATCCACCAGCCTTACCAGTTCGTTTTTCAACTGCTCTCCTTTATCAGCCCAGTTGCTGAATTCTTCCCACCTGTCATCCCAGCCTTTTTTGTGTGAAGACAAATTGGCCACCATTGTTGCCAGTGACACACCCAGGGCACCAACATAAGCCGAGATAGAACCACCACCCGGTGCCGGACTTTCACTGGCTGTTTCATCTGCAAAGTCAGCCAGGCTCATATTCACCAATTTGCTGTCGGTTTTATGGCGGAGCATATACTCAATAATCCTTTCCTCCGGTTTGAAAGGCCCCAGTTCATCCAACCCCATACTTTTTACTGCGATCTTTATCAGTTCTTTTTCTGAAACACCCGTTGATCTTTTTTGTTTTTTCAAAAAATATTTGCCGGCATCCAGCATGGCTTTCAGCGGAACCAATCCCACCAGTTCACTTCCGGTTACCCGTATACCCCTTGCATCAGCTTTTTTACAAACCTCATCAAATGCAATATGCACAGGGGTGATGTTAATATTCGTGAGGTTCATACTTATCTGCGCCACGCCATACTCTTCAATATACCAGCCGATCGCTTTTACAGATTTTAATGTACCCGGCTTATTTACTTTTACACCGTTCTCTTCCACATTTCTCCCGGCTTCCCGCACATCAAAGGCAATGGCATTGGCCCTTCTTGTAGAGGTAGTGTTCAGGTTCACATTATAAGCCACGAGGAAATCCCTGGCCCCTATCACTGTACCGCCTCTTTTAGCGTCAAACTCTGCCGGGCCAAAATCAGGCTTCCATTCCGGTTGTTTTATTTTTTTGAAAAAACCTTCATACTCCCCGGCTCTTATTACCGAAAGATTGCTGCGGGTCTTATCCCGTTGTGCTGCTTCGTACAGGTACACCGGGATTTGTAATTCCTCTCCCACTCTTTTAGCCAGCCGCTGTGCATACTGCGCTGTTTCTTCCATGCTGATATTGGCAATCGGAATCAGCGGGCACACATCGGTGGCGCCCATGCGGGGATGCTCTCCTTTATGTTTGCTCATATCGATCAGCTCACCGGCTTTTTTAATGGCAAGAAAAGCAGCTGTTATCACTGCTTCCGGGTGGCCAACAAAAGTGACCACTGTACGGTTAGTGGCTTTTCCCGGGTCCACATTCAGCAGCCTTACTCCTTCCACTGCTTCCACCTGGCCGGTTATTTGTTTGATGATATTCAGATCAACACCTTCACTGAAATTGGGAACACATTCTATAATGGGTTGCATGCTGTAAGATTTGCTGCTAAGATATTCTTTGTGG
>CAZTKV010000075.1:0-12307 GCA_964614285.1 uncultured Chitinophaga sp.
GGAAGGTATTCTCCGTAGCCATATGACCATGTGGAATAACCGCCGCCGCACTTCCATTTATTATAGTGTATTGAAAAATGAATGGCCGGCTGTAAAACAAACTAACTTCAGCGATATATTACCAGCATGAAGATCCTGAAAGAAATACTTGGCGGTATACTGGCAGTATGGGCCATGCTTACCTTTATGATCACCTTCCTGGTCATATTCATTCCTGCCATGCTCTGCTGGCTGATACCTGATCCCAAAGGACAGGATGTTTTTATACGTATTTCCCGCCTGTGGATGAATGTGTGGTTACGGTTAGCAGGTTGCCATTTCAAAATAAAAGGCAAAGAGAATTTCAAAAAAGGAGAAACCTATATTGTTACCTGTAATCATAATTCACTTCTTGATGTACCGCTCTCATCTCCTTTTATCCAGGGGCCGAATAAGACCATAGCCAAATCATCATTTGCCAAAGTGCCCTTATTTGGTTTTTTCTACATGAAAGGTTCAATACTGGTAGACAGGAAGAGTGAGACCAGCCGCAGGCAGAGTTTTGATAAGATGAAAGCCGTTTTGAAAAAAGGTATTCATATGTGCATCTATCCCGAAGGCACCCGCAACCGTACCAATGAACCATTAAAGAAATTTCATGATGGTGCCTTTAAGCTGGCAGTGGAAACAGGAACAGCCATATTACCTGCTGTTATTTTCAATACAAGGAATGTATTGCCTGCCAATAAAGGTTTTTTCTTCTGGCCTGGAAAAATCGAAATCCATTTCTTACCGGCTGTAAAAGCGGACAATCAGACAGCTGCACAACTGAAAGAAAAAATATTCTCTATTACCAAAGAATATTATACCACCCGTAAGATCAGTACGTAGAAAAGTACCTGTTTCGGTTGATCTTCAGGTCCTGCAGCAAGGAAGCTTTGGGGCTGATGGAGAAACTGAATGAACGGGTGTACCCTACCGGGATCACATTAATGGATAATTGCCAGCAATGCATATCCCTGTTGATGGACAAAGAGAGATATTGTACTTCACGGGTATCAAAATCATAACTGCCGCTCCCCGATAATTTCCACTTTTCAGTAAGATTAAAGCCCCCATTAAAACTTATCCCTGAGGTAAAATCTTTTTCAAACCCGCTGAAATCACTTTTTATGATATTCACAAAAGATAACGAATAGCTCAGGCTTAAGTTCCATTGAATATTAAAATCAACAAACTCATTGGGGTTTTGCTGCATATATTCCAGTAACCGTTGCTGATCGGCAAGTAATGAGGGGTCATTCAATCTTTGCTCAACATCTTTCTTTCTTTGTTCTTCTTTCTTTGGATCTTTTGGTTTACTCTGGAAATTGGTACTTATTGAGATATTTCCGGTGGTGAGCCGTCCCAGTTTGAATTTTCCACCCTCCCATGCATATTTTGCAATATCATATCCTCTCGAATCAGTCTGGTAAGGATTTAATGTGGTGCTGGCATTGATATTGATCTTTTCAAGCAATGTAGTGCGGAAGTAAATACTGATCGGCGAAAGATTCATCGAATCACGGATAAAATCGTATGAACCGTTGAATCCAAGACCTTCTATCACTTTTACTTTTTTCACCGACAGGTCACCCGTATCTTTTTTTGACCGCCACTTCATTTCTACATTATTATCAACTCCAAAGTTTAAGGCAGCGGATTTACGGGTGGACGAGTTATAAAGAAATCCGCCCCCTATCTCATTATAAAAAAGTACCCGGCCGGTAGTATCTACCTGTGTACTTTTTATATGCCCCTTATTAAGGTCAGGCGTATAGGACAATCCCATAGTTGGTCTCATTACATGACGCAACGCCATTACCCTTGATTTTTTGAATTGCACCGTACCAAACAAAGCAGTATTAAAACTAAGTGAAGCGCTACCCCGCTGATCAATGAATAATCCTTTTGAAGTGACCGTATCAACCTTCTTCAACGCAGCGTTCCATGAATAATTTGTTGTACGTTGTATCCATGTCTGACCGTAATTAATACCTGGTGCCAAAATGATCCTTCCACCCAGAATTGGTGGCAGCGAGAGAGTAATAGGGATGTTATGCTGTGCTGACCATTGTGCTGTATCCAGTAAGTATTTTAAAAATGGTTTCACCCCATTCTGCCCATAACTGAGTGTATCGTAAAAACTGATGGTGTTGCTGAAGTTTCCATTATAAGCCACGGCAAGTTTCTCATACCATTTGATGGTGCCTTTGCTGGTCTTTCTTTGAAACGGGTAAATATTACTTACCGTAAAAGCAGCATTTGGCAGGTTAAGGTTGATCAGCCCGATAGCATTATTCTGCGAATGGGTGGCGCTGATGGACAGATTAAAGGGTTTATTTCGCCATGCTTTACTATAGGTGATCGAAGAACCCAGCAGGTTCTGATAATTCAGGAAAGTGTTGCCGGGTATCAATTCATTATACTTAGTAGAACCTGCATTTACGTTGGCAGAAAAATTAACACCGGGTCTTGTTCTTGTATCCATAGTATGGCTCCAGCTGATATTATATACCTGTGTTTTTCCAAAATCAGGATCTCCTTTGAAATTCACTTTGGAAGAACGCATGGAAAGATTAAAACCGCCGTTGTATTTATAAATCTTCCGGTAAGTTGTTCTTAAGGAAAGTGCATATTCACCATAAGAAAATATATCAGCAGAGAGCTGTGCATCCCAGTAGTCGTTCAGTACTTTGTAATATCCAAGTCCCTGTAATCCCAGGCCTCTTATTTCATCTGTCATGAATTGAGGACGAAGCAACCCTGAATGACGACCCTGGCTCAGCGGATAAAAACCAAAAGGCAAATAAACAGGAACAGGTACTCCTTCAAATTCAGGATGTGCCGGGCCTGAAACGGCCAGTTTTTGATTGATCACTTTCATTTGCGGGGTAACAAAAGCAAAATGCGGTTCATCGAGCATACAGGTAGTGAATCTTGCTTTCTTGATGAAGGTAGTATTCTCATTTACCTTTTTAGCCACTTCTCCTATCACCAGTATCTCACCTTGTGTGGTATAGGTGTTTTTTGTAAGACCGATCTGCGATTTGAAGTTGTATTGAATGGTATCGCTGGTAAATTCACTTTCACCGCTTTTGAAATGGGCTGTTTCAATCACCTCACCTGTACTGTCTTTGCTGTTTACCGCTGTTACCATTTGTTTTTCCTGGTCCACTTCTACTTTTGGTGCGGTTAGCGTAATATCCTTATACTCCGTTTTTGTTTTTCCATACAAGAATATTTTTTTTGCCTGTATCATCACTACCGCAGAGTCAGCTGCTTCATACTTCAGCGGTGCATCCAGCGAATCCTTTGATGTTTTTAAGGAAAAAGTATCCACCTTTTGCTTCAGCAGTGAAGAATCGTTTCCCGGTAATTTGGTTGTATCGGCCAAAGCAACCTTAGCGGCTGTTAGTGAATCATTCTTAGTGCCGGGTTTGGTGGTATCTGATGGCTCTGTTAAAAGACTGTAAAAAAAGCGATCGGGTACACCGTTAGCGGCTGTTTTCCACGTTAGTGTGCAAAATATAACCGCAGTTAGTATCCCGTAAAAAAAGTAATTTGGCCTAAATTTGTACAGTTGCTTCATCAGGTAGGAGGCAAATGTAAATCTTTATCGATAGGCTACCTATGGGTAAGACCAAACAATTTGTGAATATTAAGCCGACCCTGTGATTAAAAGTCCATCGGACGTAAAATGAAAAACTATGATCAAACGAACCTTTCTTCTCTTTCTTGCCGCCGCATTCATCATCAGCTTTTATTCATTTGTTGAAGACGATGCCACCACCAGTAACAACCGTAAACAGAGAGTGATCAAAACTATCGTCATTGATCCCGGCCATGGAGGCAGTGATGCGGGGGCCAAAGGACAATATTCCTATGAAAAAGATATCTGCCTTGATGTGTCGCTAAAGCTGGGTAAGATGATCGAAAAGGAATTCCCTGATATCAAGCTGTTATATACCAGGACTACTGATACCTATCCTGCTCTTCATGCCCGGGCTGATTATGCTAATAATAATAAAGGAGACCTTTTCCTCTGCATACATGTAAACTCAGCTCCATCCAGGCGCATGTCGGAAATTGTCGGTCATAAAACCGTGACCTACTATACCGGCAAAGGGAAAAACAGGAAAAAGAAAACCAAACAGGTTCCCCAATACCGTTATTATACATTACCAAGTAATGCCAAGGGAACTGAGACCTATATCTGGGGAGCTCACAAAAGTGAGGAGAAGGAACTGGCAGTAAGGGAAAATGCCCCCATGCTGGCAGAAGAAAATTTTGAAAAGAATTATGGAGGTATCGACCCTAACTCACCAGAGTTTATCGCTTTATCGTTACTTAAAACAAAACAATACTTCAAACGCAGTGCTACTTTAGCCGGATATGTGCAGGATGAATTTGTAAAAGTAGGCCGTGTAGATCGTGACGTAAAGCAAAGAGGCGTTGGTATCTGGGTACTCCAGGCTACAGCTATGCCAAGTGTCTTAATAGAAACAGGTTTTATTTCAAACCCCGAGGAAGAGAAGTACCTGAATAGCGAGGAAGGCCAGACAGAACTTTCTGAGTGTATAATAAGAGCATTAAAAAAGTATGTAAAATGGCTGGAAGAAAAACAGGAGGATGATAAGAAAGACGAAAAAGATGAAAAATCAAAAGATACTGAGAGGAAAGCGGCAGCTGCAAAAACAAAAGAATTCCTCGAAATGGTTGAAGCCAACGAAAAGAAGAAACAGGCCAAATAAATGGTGATTTTATAACCGAAGAAGGATGGACAGATGTTCATCCTTCTCTTTTTGCCATTACTGAACCGTTTAAAAATAATTAGCTAATTTGGCATCCGATAAGACCTGGTCTTACCAAAAGTATTGGAATGAAAATCAGCAACGAAACCAAAGTAGGTATACTCACCATCGCCGCCCTTACGATCCTCATTATCGGCTTTAATTTCCTGAAGGGAAAAGATGTTTTTAACCGCAGTAAAAAGATCTATGCTGTATTCACCGACCTTGGCACACTTGAAAAATCAAACGAAGTAAAGATCAATGGCCTTCCCATCGGAACAGTATACGAAAAAAGAGAAAAAGATAAAGATGTCAGTGCTATTGTTGTCACGATTAACCTTACCCGTGATATAAATATTCCAAAGAATTCCGTTGCATATATTTCGTCCGGCCTGGTGGGTTCTTCTTTTATAGTAATTGAGCGGGGCGATTCTAAAGAAATGATGAAACCCGGTGATACATTGGCTACCAGGACAGAAACGGGTATACTGGGTGATGTGAAAGCACAATTAAATCCAACCCTCGCCAAAGTAAGGGATGTGCTTGATTCCTTACAAAGCACCCTGAGTGGTGTGAATGGTATGCTTAATTCAGAAAATAAAGGCTACCTGAAACAGACACTGGCCAACCTGAGCCAGGCCAGCAATGCCCTGAATGGTTTACTGGATAATCAAAATGGTGCTTTGGCTAAAACCTTAAATAATGCCCAGGCTATTTCCGAAAGCCTGAAAAATAATTCGGATGACATAACAGCCACAATTGGAAATGCCAAAACTGCTACAGAAAAACTAGCGGCCTTGCAATTGCAGCCAACTATTGATTCTTTGAATGCCATGATATCGCAGCTGAAAGCAACGGCTGCAAAACTCTCCGGCAATGAGGGCTCACTCGGAGCGTTAATCAATGATAAAGGCCTCTACAATAAACTCAACGATGCTATCCTTAGTGCTGAGATATTAATGGATGATTTGCGTACCCATCCTAAACGCTACGTTAATCTTTCCATTTTTGGAAGAAAAGATAAAAGCGGCCCATTAACTTCGCCTGCGAAAAAAGATACTGTACCGGCGGGGGGTAACTAATGCGAAACCTAATTTTCTTTACCGTTTTTATTATTGCAGGGCTTATCATCAGTCCTTTTATTTCTTATTCCCAGGTCACCCCCAAACTGGCCCCGGTAACAACTATCGCTCCTACCGCCCCTGTTGATACCCTGACTGATATTGAAATTCTTGGTGCCAGACACCTGACAATATTAAAATTAAACGACAGCACAACACTCCAGATATTAGCAGGCAATGTAAGATTGAAACAAGGAAAAAGTCTTTTCAAATGTGACAGCTGTGTACTGAACAATAACAACAAAACTTTTGAAGCCTGGGGTAATGTACATATCAATGATGCTGACACTATAAATGTATATGCCAATCACCTTCGATACCTGATCGACAGAAAAATTGCTTATCTCGATGGCGGCGTAAAACTAACTGATGGTAAAGGCACTCTCACCACTCCAGACCTGGAGTATGACATGACAACAGATATTGGTATCTACAAGAATGGCGGGAAAGTGATAAATAAGAAAACGGTTCTTACCAGCAAGGAAGGATATTATTATGCCGGACTCAGGGATGTTTACTTTAAGAATAATGTAGAGTTAAAAGATCCGGCCTATTATATCAAAACAGATTCACTGATCTATAATACGCAGTCACAAACAACAAGATTCATTGCACAGACCTTTATAAAAGACAGCAGCGGGAGAACGATTGAAACCAAGGAAGGCTTTTATAATATGGTAACAGGCAAAGCCGAATTTGGTCAGCGTCCAATAATTAAAGACGGCAAAACAACTATCATTGCAGATAAAGTAGCTTTTAATGACAGTCTTGGTACATCACAAGCCATCGGTAATGTTATTATTGTAGATTCTGCACAAGGCACAACCATAGTGGCCGGCGAAGTTTACCGTGATAACAAAAGAGACCGTTTACTGGCGACCCGGAAACCACTTATGATCATTAAGCAGGATAATGATTCCATATATGTAACGGCTGATACTTTATTCTCTGCCCGCCTCAGCGATCTGTACGGCGCAAAAGACTCACTCGTAAAAGATACCGTGAAAGGAGTAAAAGTGGTAAGCCTGGATGATAAAAAGAAAGACAGTACAGACAGGTACTTTGAAGCCTATCATCATGTACGAATCTTTGCCGATTCAATGCAGGCTGTTTGTGACAGTTTATTCTATTCTTTCAAAGACTCTGCATTCCAGCTTTACCAGGACCCTATACTCTGGTCAAAAGAAAGCCAGATTACAGGAGATACTGTTTTTGTGTTTACTAAAAACAAAAAAGCCGACCGGGTGAAAGTCTATGAGAACAGTTTCCTGGTCAACAAAACAGATCCGGAAGTTTTCAACCAGATAAAATCTATCCGTATGGATGCTTATTTCAAAGATGGCTCACTTGATTCTGTACGGGCAGCGGGCTATGCAGAGTGCATATATTATTTACAGGATGAGGACAGTGCCTACACCGGCATCAATGAATCAAAATGCGATGTGATAGATATTTATTTCAAAGACCAGGGATTACAGAAAGTAGTATTTCGCAGCAGTGTTACCGGCACCATCTGGCCAATAAAACAAAAATCTCCTTCTGAAATGCGGCTGCAAAATTTTCGCTGGCTGGAAGAACGCCGCCCCAAAAACAAATACGAATTGTTTGAGTAATTGTTATATCTGCTGAGCCCCGGCACACTTTTGCATTTTCTTTAGACTTTGATGGCATCATTTTCGTTTAGAAATGAACAAATCAAATCATCATGAAGAAAATAGTCATCGCCGTTCTTGTTATTACCACCATCAGCTTTGCAAATACTGCCTCTGCACAGGATTATAAAACAGCATTAGGTGTTCGCCTCAGCAGTTCCAACGCTATGGTCAATAATGCTGTCTCGGTAAAACATTTTATCACTGAAAAAACAGCAATAGAAGGATTGCTTTCATTTGGTGACCCATTAGCCATAGGTGCCCTGGTTGAATTTCATAAACCACTGGGTACACCCGGGCTTACTTATTTCTATGGAGCAGGCGGGTACCTGGCATTTTTAAAAACTTTTAATAGCACCACGCAAAAAACATCAACTGATCCAAACTTTGGGGCACAGGGTGTAATTGGTTTGGATTACAAGTTTGCGAATATTCCTCTTAACATTTCATTAGACTGGAAACCCGAACTCAATATTGTTACCGATATCAATTTTGAACCAGCTGCTATAGGTTTTTCAGCGAGGTTCACATTTGGAAAATAAAAGATACTTTGTTGCTTGTATGTAAGCTTCCCGTCTCACTTTTGTGAGACGGTTTCTTTTTGTACTGGTCTGTACCCAAATCTTGCCGTCTGCTTTATTCCCTCTCTTTCCACATTTTGCAAATATTTTCCGGTTTCTGCGTTTTTATGCAGGAATTGCCTTATTTTAGTCTTACTAAAACTGACGGATGCTTAAAAAAGAAAGGCAGGCCTATATACTGCACCAGGTAAACCTTCATAATAAGGTCCTTTCTTCTTCTCTCTGCACAGAAATAAATGTGTCAGAAGATACCATTCGTCGTGACCTCCAGGAATTGGCAGAAGAAGGTAAAGTAATAAAAGTACACGGAGGTGCCCTATCTCATTCTTTCAATGATGTTTCGTTCCCGGTAAATGGCGTTTACTCGCAAAATCAAAAAAAGACAATTGCTCAAAAAGCCATCGGACTCATCAGTAATGGCATGTTTGTATTAACCAGTGGTGGCACCACCATCATGGAGTTGGCCCGTTCTTTACCGCCCCAGTTGAAAGCTACTTTTATTTCAGGAAGTATTCCCGTTATCCTGGAGTATATGCATCACCCTAATATTGAGGTAATACTTATCGGGGATAAAATTTCAAAAAACTCTAAGATAACTGTTGGTTCTGAGGCTATTGCCAAAATAAAACAGATGAAACCCGATATCTGTTTTCTTGGAACCAATGCTATTGATGTGGAACATGGAATCACAGATAATGATTGGGAAGTGGTGCAGCTAAAGAAGGCCATGATCGACTCTTCTAAGAAGGTAGTGTGTTTAAGTATTGCAGAAAAAATAAATACGGTGCAGCCGATCAGGGTATGTGGAATTGATGATATCGATGTGCTCATTACAGAGTTGTCACCGGGCAACCCTGTATTGAAACCCTTCGTTGATGCAGGTATTAAAGTATTGTAAAACAAATTTGGAACTGCTTATTAATTATATCAAAAAAAAACAGCTATGAGAAAAATTCTCCGATTATTTCTGGCATTATCGCTGATGCTGCTTTTGTTGCCTCCATCTGTGCAGGCACAGGAGCGAACTATCACCGGCACCATAGTGTCAGAAGATAGCAAAACACCGTTAGCAGGTGTTACGGTTAGGGTAAAAGGTACCCGTCGCATTACACAAACAGATGCGAACGGAAAGTTCAGCATCAAGGTAAATCCGGGAGAAACGCTTCAGGTTTCTTACGTTGGTTATGAAACTACCGACATTAAGCCTGGCAGTGGTGAAACTATTGGAGTAAGCCTGAAAACAGCGGACAACACCATGGGTGAAGTAATTGTTACCGCCATGGACATTAAACGAAATCCGAGATCTTTAGGTTATTCCGTTCAAAAAGTAGATGGAGCAGAAATCCAGGAAACGCAAAGGGAGAATTTTCTGAATAGTCTTGGTGGCCGGGTTGCTGGTCTTACAATGGATCCTACTTCCGGAGTTGCTGGTGCTTCAACCTCTGTCGTACTACGTGGCTATAATTCATTGTCACTAAGTAACCAGCCATTATACGTTATTGATGGAATAATAGTCGATAACTCAACAATAAATGAAACTTCTGGTGGCGGACAGGATATTGGTTTGGCTTCAGACCGGCCTAACCGCAATACCGATTACCAAAACAGAATTGCGGATTTGAACCCCAGTGATATTGAAACTATCACCGTATTAAAGGGACCAGAAGCCACTGCCCTTTACGGAAGCCAGGCAAGTTCCGGTGCCATTGTTATTACAACCCGTAAATCAAAAACAAATAAACTGGGTATTCAGTACGATAATAGTTTTCGTGTGCAAAAAGTAACCCGTTGGCCGGAAACACTGGATGAATATACAAATGGTACAAATGGCATTGCACAAAATGTATTTCAGTATTTTGGACCTGCTTACGCTCCCGGTACTCAGTTGTTTGACAACAAAGAATCCTTCTTCAGAAATGGTACTTCCCAGACACATAATTTGGGAGCTGATTTTGGTATTAAAGAATCAAAATTCCGTGTTTCAGGCAGCTATTTTAATCAGAAGGGTGTAGTTCCTGAGAACGATTTCAAACGATACACTTTTCGAATTTCCAATACTACCAAATTCTTCAAAGGAAAGCTGGAATTATCTCCATCTTTTGCCTACACAAAGTCTGATAATAACAAAGTGCTGAGAAGTGCCGGCGGTTATTTACTTAGTTTATTAATTTGGCCAACAACCAATGACATTACAAATTTTGAGGACCCAAATGGCGATAAACTCGGCCTGTTTAATTCTGTCCCCAATAGTGATTATGACAACCCGTTGTTCAATGTTAAAAAGAACAGGGCCTATGATGAAACAGACCGGAAAACATATTCTCTGGGTGTAAATATTAACCCATTCAAATGGCTTTCATTAACCGGTCGTTTTGGTTACGATACATATGATATGGTTGGATACCAGTTCTATCATCCACAGTCTTTCTATTTAGCAAGAGGAACAGGTGGTACATTGGATAACTACTGGAGAAAATATGTTGGTTACAATCATACCATCACTGCCACTGCCAAGAAAAAGATTGGAAAAGACCTTGAACTTCGCCTGATGGGCGGTACCATGTGGCAGGATTATGAAACAAAGATGTTTGCCATTTACGGCACCAATATTATTGACTCAGTAGGTGGCAACGGCAAAATGTATAAAGCAGGCGCAACCTTAACAGATAACGATTTACAAGGAGTGGTTGGCGATTATATGGACAGCAGTATAACCAGAACTAATACCAGGCAACGGCTTTTGCAAAATAACTTTGGCCGTTATAACCAAAGCATATTACGCCAGTTTGCCGTGTTTGGTGAGTTCGCTGTCAGCTTTAAAAATTATGCCTTCTTATCCTACACTCATCGTTTCGAAGAAGCATCTACATTGCCTGAGAAAAACAGAAAGTACGATTATCCCGGGGGAAGCCTTAGCCTTATTATGAGTGACATTTTCCCGGCTTTAAAGAAAAACGGAGTGCTTGGTTACTGGAAACTGCGTACATCATTAGCAGGTACGGCCAGGCTTAATCCTCCCTACTCTACTCAATCAGTATTCGTAAATAATTTTGCCAGTGGCGGAGGTTTCTCATACGGATTTTTTAATAATAATCCGGACCTGGAACCAGAGCGTCAAAAAACATATGAATTGGGAACAGAGTTTCGCTTATTCAGCAGCAGGCTGAACCTGGATATCACTTATTACAATACACTTAATAAGGGACAGATCATTAATGCCTTCAGGCTCAGTTATGCAACAGGTTTCGTTTTAAATACTCAGAATGCGGCAAGTACCCGCAACCAGGGTATTGAAGTGGCAGTTAATTATGATATGTTGAAGAAAAAAGCTCTTCAATGGAATATGAGACTAAACTTCAACAAAATGTGGAACGAAGTGGAAGATATGCCACGGAACGTAGCCGAATACTATATTGCTGATACATGGCTATATGGAAATGCAAGGGGCGGATTGGTACTTGGCGGACCTACTACTACCATAACAGCTTATGGATATGCCCGTAATAATGCGGGGCAAATTCTGATAAATCCATTAAACGGGTTACCGGTTGTTGATGCCGTATTCAGGGTAAGAGGTGACAGAAATCCGGATTTCACTTTAGGCTGGTTAAATACTTTCAGCTGGAAAAAGTGGAAGCTTAGCATGTTATGGGATCTGAAAGTTGGTGGTGATATATTTAATGGCAATAACATGTTCCTGACCCGCACCGGACGCAGTAAATTGACTGTAGACAGGCTTGTACCAAGGGTAGTACAGGGTGTATTGAATGACGGGTTACAGAATTCATCTAATCCTACTATTAATACAATTGCTATCACTCCTTATTACCAGCAGGATTATTACACTACCATGCCGGAAGAAGCATTTATTGAAAAAGATGTTAACTGGTTCAGATTAAGAGATATTTCACTTAGCTATACTTTCTCATCCAATTTTATTAAAGGAGTTAAAAGCCTGAGTGCTTTTGTTACAGGTAATGACCTGATTTTACTAACAAATTACAGTGGTGCTGACCCGATGGTAAATGGTAATACCTCCGGCAGCCGGGGAGTAGGTGCTTTTGGTTTTGATTATGGCACTTTACCTGCCGCACTTACTGTAAACTTTGGCATCAGGGCTTCATTTTAACCTTTAAAAAACT
>CAZTKV010000076.1:0-3125 GCA_964614285.1 uncultured Chitinophaga sp.
GCCAGTGCTATTACCACCACTACAGCAACACTTGCCGGATCTGTTTCTGCTTCAGGATGTACTGCTGTTTCAGCGTATGGTATCGAGTATAGTACAATCAATGGTTTTGCTAACGGAACTGGTACACAGGTAGCTTCTACCAATATTTCAGGAGGCAGTTTTACTTCCGGATTGAGTGGCCTTACAGCAAGTACTACTTACTATTATAAAGCCTATGCTACAAATAGTGGTGGTACAACTTATGGAACACAGCAATCGTTCACTACAGCAGCTCCGCCGCCACCTGCAATTACTGTTACCGGTTTAAATCCCTTTGGAAGTATTTGTATCAATACTTCAGCAGGGCCTGAATCATTTACTATCAACGGAGTGAACTTGACGGCGCCCAATATCAATGTAGGCCCGCTGGCGGGATATAGTTTTGATACTGTTGCAACAGGACCTTATTCAGCATCATTGAGTATTCCGCATCCGTTGGGAACATTCAGTAAAACTGTTTATGTAAAATTCAACCCAATACTGGTTCAATCATATAACGGCAATATACCAGTTACGGGCGGGGGAACTACTGCTGCGACAAATGTGGCAGCTGCAGGTAGTGGAGTTAACACACTTGCTACTGTAATTACGGGTGCAGCAAGCAACCTGACCACACAATCAGGAACACTTGCCGGTTCTGTTTCCAGCAATGGTTGTTCTAATGTAACAGTGTATGGTATTGAATACAGCAGTATAAGCGGATTTACAAATGGTAGCGGAACACAAGTAGCTTCTTCAAATATTGCCGGAGGTAATTTCTCAGTATCATTATCTGGTCTTGTGCAAGGAGCAACATACTATTACAAAGCATATGCTATTAATAATGGTGGTACTTCCTATGGTCTTCAGCAATCGTTTACTGTATTATCCATTAAAGATGGATTCAGGTTATATCCAAATCCTGTTGACAGGGGGGCTGATATCAGAATTACCATGACAGGTATAACGCCGGGTTATTATGGTCTTTTATTATTCAATAGTGAGGGACAACTGGTATACCAGCGAAATATGAATATACAGGCAAACTTTATTAATCAAACATTTACTGTTCCGGCCACTTTGCAAAATGGTGTATACAGGGCTAATCTTACAAATCACCTGGAAATAATCGGAACAATTACAATTCTTGTACAGTAATCAGTTTTACAAATAAATTATTAAAAAGCCCCGTTACATTAACGGGGCTTTTTAGTAGAATAGTTTTATTTTATAAATGTGATAGTTTAATTACTGTCCTGTACTGTTTTGTTTCCAGTTGCAGGAAATAAATTCCCCTCGGAATAGTTGGGAAAGAGGGTTGTACTGTTGAGCCGGCTGTCATCATACCCACTGATTGAGAACTGATCACCTGCCCCTGTATGTTTATCAATCTAAGCTGAAGATTGGTTACAGTTTTTGTAGCTGTCAGCGTAATGGTTTGAGAAAAAGGATTGGGCGAAACTTTTATGCCAAATTCTGTTGGGTTCACTACCGGAAGACCGGTAATAATACCAGCAAGGCTGAATTTTGAAAAAACAGGATAGTGATCTGATGTATTATGGGCTGTAACATAATCAGGCACTATCGTTGTTACATCTGTTCTGATTTGTGCAGAGTTGAGTACATAATATGCGGTGACTTCATTGGAAATCGCATGATTGTCTATAACGTTTGGAAAATTGATCATGCTTGTCTGACCAGCTTGCCCGAGTGGCAGGGTGATAGATTTGTAATGATCGGCATCTGTTGAGTCTGCAACAATCGGTTGATATGATGTTTGTGGTCCTGAGCCGGTAGATATTGTTT
This sequence comes from uncultured Chitinophaga sp., assembly GCA_964614285.1. Classification (GTDB taxonomy): domain Bacteria; phylum Bacteroidota; class Bacteroidia; order Chitinophagales; family Chitinophagaceae; genus JJ008. The sequence goes on from CAZTKV010000076.1 coordinate 1,825, forward strand.
GTACCAGGGCATCGTTATAGTCTCCTATGATAAGAACATTCGCCGTGGAAAAAGAAGCATCAAGGGTATCTTTTAATTCCTGTGCTCCTGCCAGCCGCCTGTTATAGTCTGAAGCAGTAGATCCTGCTTTGCCATGTACCAGGATAAAATTGACAGTTTTAGTGATACCGTTAATAGTAACATCTGCTCTCATCAGGAAGGGAAGTCTGCCATTTGCCCAGTTAAAAACAGCAGTTGAACTGTTGAGCATCATACCCCTGGTGGTTATATTACTAAAAATATCTTTTTTATATAGAAAAGCAAGTTTCTGGCTTTGTCTCCATCCGTTGGTACCAATGGGTCCATCTGTGCTATAGGGGGCTATTATATATTCAAAGTTGGTACCTAAAGAATCTCTGAGTTTTCGAAGACGCATAGTATCCACTATCTCTACAAGGCCGTATATATCAGCATCGAAGTAGCGCATTATTTTTTTGGCATTTACTTCCTGGAGATCTTTATCTGTCGGTCCGCTATTGAAAGGGGCACCAAAAAATTCCAGGTTCCAGCTCACCACATCGAGTGTACTGGTGCTGCTTTGGGACTTTGATTCAGCTGTTATCACAGAAAAAATCACAAAAAACAAAAGGGGTAGATTTTTTTTCATATTCCTGGTTTCAACGGCAAATGTATGATAGAAAAACAAGGCAACGCAACTGCCGGCAATGAAAGAAACGTTACGGTTGAGCAGGCCGGAAGTCTATTACTCTTAATTGAAGAGATTTGGTATCATTCCATTCATTTTCATCTATGGTAAATACAATGTCAACCGGTTGTTGCTGTTCCAGGAGATGAAATTTTCCGGCCATGCCAAAACCTATACCGGTCATCGTTACATTTTTTTCGCGGAGTGAAAACCGTATATGCTCTTCTTTGACAATTTTTGAATACCCGCTATTGACCACATTCCTCGTTATAAAAACAGGACGCAGATTTTCAGGACCGTATGGCTCCATTTGGGAAATGATATCATAAAAAGATTGCCGGATATCTTTAAATGATATTTCTGCATCTATAATAATTTCAGGAACCAGTAATTCCGGTTGAATAGCTGATGATACAACCTCTTCAAATTTTTCACGGAAAGCATCCACCTGTTCCAGCTCTAAAGTCATTCCTGCTGCGGCAAAATGACCTCCGTAGCCCAGAAGGTGTTCTCTGCAGGCATGGATAGCTTCATACAAGTTGAATCCAGGAACACTTCTTGCACTTCCTGCAGCGTATTCTCCTGATTGTGTAAGAACAATTGTGGGTCTGTAATA
>CAZTKV010000076.1:3225-12168 GCA_964614285.1 uncultured Chitinophaga sp.
CGTGCATCATCCATCCTTCCTGCTGCATTAACCCTTGGCGCAATCATAAAGACAAGATTTGTAATATGCAGTTCCTTTACCAGGCCACTGAGTTTTGCTAAGGCGCTTATGCCGTAATTCGGATTTTTATTAGCCTTTATTAATCCATGAAATGCAAGGATCCTGTTTTCGCCGGTCATCGGTACAATATCTGCTGCAATAGCAGTTGCAAGAAGATCAAGATACTCAAAGGCCGCATTTTCCGGCAAGTTCATTTGCTCAGCAAGTGCACACATTAGTTTAAAACCGACACCACATCCGCATAATTCCTTGTAAGGATAACCACAGTCTTTTTGTTTTGGATTTAATATAGCAATTGCAGGGGGAAGTATTTCGTCGGGAAGGTGATGGTCACACACAATAAACTCAATACCTTCTTCTTTAGCGTAGGCAATCAGGTCGGCGGATTTTATACCACAGTCAAGCGAAATAATTAAAGTAAACCCGTTCTCTTTTGCAAAATCAATTCCTGCTTTGCTCACCCCATAACCTTCACGATAGCGATGAGGAATGTAAAAATCAAGATTGGAGTGTATCTTTTTAAGAAATTGATACATACTGGCCACGGCAGTAGTGCCATCTACATCGTAATCACCAAATACAAGAACCTTTTCATTATTATTAAAAGCCGTTATTATTCTTTGAACGGCTTTGTCCATGTCTTTCATAAACCAGGGACTATGCAAGGCCGTTAGTGAGGGCCGGAAAAAATCTTTTGCCTCATCAAAGGTCTCAATTCCTCTTTGTACTAAAATTTTACAGACAACAGCATTAATCTTCAATGATTGCTGCAATGCATCGGTTTTTAATTTATCAGCAGTCAGTATGTTCCATCTTTTTTGCATGAACAGTTTAGATAGGCAGTTTTGGTTGTGCAAAAGGGGTTAGTATTTGCGGTCTGTTACAAACAGAACCATATCTTCAAGGCCCTGTCTTACTTCGCCGGAAGGAAACTGATGTAAAATAGCAAGCGCTTCCTTTTTGAAGTCGTTCATTTTACCTGTTGCATAAGCAATACCTCCTGTTTCCACCACTTTATCGATCACCCATTTTACTTTCGCTTTATCGTTATTGTTATTCTTTACAATGTAAATTATTTTTCTCCTGGTTGCAGAGTCAGTATTGTTTAGCGTGTAAATCAGGGGCAGCGTTAATTTTTTTTCTTTAATGTCATTGCCGGTGGGTTTGCCTACATTTTCACTGGCATAATCAAAGAGATCATCTTTAATCTGGAACGCCATGCCGGTAGTTTCGCCAAAAAGCCTCATTTTTTCAGTAATTGCTTCATCCTGGCTGGAAGCCCAGGCGCCTGCGGCACAGGCGGATGCCAGTAAAGAGGCCGTTTTATTCCTGATAATGTCGTAATAAATGTCTTCTTTCAGGTTCAGGCTTCGGGCTTTCTCCAATTGCAGCAATTCCCCTTCACTCATTTTCCGGACCGCATCGGAGAGGATATGAAGTATTTGGTAGTCGTTATTATCGAGAGAAAGCAAGAGACCTTTGGCCAGTAAATAATCACCAATCAGCACATTAGCTTTGGCTTTCCAAAGGGCATAAGTAGAGAAAAAACCTCTTCTTTCCATAGAATCGTCTACCACATCATCATGCACAAGTGTCGCAGTATGAAGGAGTTCTACCAGCGATGCGGCTCGGTAAGCCGGCTCATTAATACTACCGCATAGTTTGGCAGAAAGTAGCACAAACATGGGCCGCAGTTGTTTGCCCTTTCTTTTCACAACGTACCTCATGATACGGTCCAGCAACGGAGCCTGGCTGCGAACAGCGTCTTTGAAGCGAGTTTCAAAGACGGCCAATTCATTTTTTATTAATTCTGTGGGTAGTTGCATTGCCTAAATCGGGGCAATTTACGGGCAAAAAAATAATTGTTTGCCAATGCATCAAAATACTATCAAAAATTGACTAAGTAATTGAAAAATAAAGGGCAAAAGGGCAAATAATTCATTTAAAAATTTGGTAATTAGTGCTCAATTTCTATTTTTGCGTATTATTTAGGACATTGTTCACAAATCTTAATCCTTAGTTATGGCAAGCAAAAAGTACTTATTTCTGGCAGTCACATTCTGTCTGTTGGCGTCTTATGGTTTCTCTCAAAGGGTAGGAGCCAGTTATGACGTTAAAGATTCTTCCCTTGTACCCGGTAAAAGAATGCCTCAGCACACTGAGTTCCTTAATGGTACATATAACTTTCCTTCTAAACCCCGTAACCAATGGGAAATTGGTATTAAAGGTGGTTTGTTCCAGGTAAGTGGAGATGTACCGGCTCAATTTGTTTCACCAGGTTTTGGTGCTCATGTAAGAAAAGCCTTTGGATATATTTTCTCAATGCGCCTTGAATACCTCTATGGTATTGGTAAAGGATATGCTTTCAGGCAAGCTGAGAATTATGCAAAAAATCCTGCATGGGGTGGCAACATAGGATCTGCTGCGCAGATGTATTCAGCGCCATATAACCAGGCAGGACCTGGCCCTGGAAACCCGGTAAACCAATACTCAAGTGTTTACAAATGGACAGGCAATCTTGCCGATAGAAACAGGCCTTATGAGAAGGTTTTCTATAACTACAAAACCAAAGTTCAGGATATTTCTTTGCAAGGAGTAGTGACATTGAATAACATTCGTTTCCATAAAGCCAAAACAGGATTTAATTTCTATGGATTTGCCGGTATTGGAGGAAGCGTTTATGAAACCAAGGTGAATGCATTGGATGGTTCTACTAAATATAATTTTAATTCAATTAACGAGGCTGCTTACAAAAATCGTAAGGACTTCATCAAAAACATGAAGAATAATGTTTTGGATGATAGCTTCGAAACACCTGCCGAAAACCAGGGTGACCGCAGACCCAAACTTTTTGGTGATACATTCAAACCTTCTGGTACTGTTGGTGCCGGAGTTGCTTTCAAACTTAGTAACAGGTTGAACCTGGCTATCGAAGATCGTTGGACTTTTGTAAAGGATGACTTACTTGACGGTCAGCGCTGGCAGGAACATGCTGTAGGAGATGCCGTTTTAACCCGTGATTTCGATTCTTATAACTACTTAAGTGTAGGTTTGAATATCAATCTTGGTGCTAAATCTGTTGAGCCATTATGGTGGTTAAATCCACTGGATTATGCTTACAGCGAGATTCGCAATCCTCGTTTGATGCGTTTGCCAAAACCAGTATTGCCTGATACTGATGGTGATGGTGTAACTGACCAATTTGACCGTGAGCAAACTCCTGCAGGTTGTCCTGTAGATTCTCATGGTGTAAGTCTTGATACTGATGGTGACGGTGTTCCTGATTGTAAGGATAAAGAATTGATCACTCCAACTTATTGCCAGCCTGTAGATGCTGATGGAGTTGGTAAATGCCCGATTCCTTGCCCTGATGAGAAATGTTTCGAAGGATATATTAAGAAAGGAGCAAATGATTGCGCCAGTTTACTCGGTGCATTACCAAGCGTTTCTTTCAAAGCCGGTTCAAACAAACTGAGTGATGATGCTAAAGCTGTATTAGCTACAGTAGCTTCTAAGTTGCGTAACAACCCAGGTTGTAAAGTGGTAGTTGTTGGATATTGTTCTTCTAACAAGAAAGAACAGCAGTTGAGCTGGGATCATGTTAATGCCGTTATCAATCACATGGTTGATAAAGAAGGCATCAGCCAGGACAGGTTTATCTTCAATTATGGCCAGGAAGGTGGCGATTGTAATACAGTTGACCTCCGTGCTGCGGCCGAAGGTGAAGAAGGACCAAACAGGGTAGAGCCACCTCACCCGAACCTTCGCAAGAACTAATAGTTGATACTTTTTGCTTAAATATACCCTCCCCCGATTAATCGGGGGAGGGTTTTTGTTTCAGTTAAATCATTGGTTGGCAGCTTTATAATAACCTTAACTGGCCGATTTTGGCGGCTGATCTTTTTTGTGTAAGTTTTGCTGGTATCTGTTAACTTTGCAAACCTTTATGATCAGTATGTTTACCGGTGTCTTGAAACGTAATCGTAGTCTCCTCGTTATAGTGGCTGGAATGCTTTTTACAGGCATTTTATTGAGCAGTTGCAGTAAAGGAATAAGTAAGCTGCTGAAAAATCCTGACCCGGCTTACAAACTCAGAATGGCAGAGCAATTCTTTGTAAAAAAACAATACACCAAAGCTCAGCAGGTATATGAGGATGTAATGCCATATTATAAAGCCAGCAAGGAGTTTGAAGATATATATTACAAGTATGCATATTGTGCTTATCACCTTGGGGATTTTATGAATGCAGAAAACCTTTTTAAAAGTTATCTTGAAATATTCCCCAACAGTACAAAGGCAGAGGAAGTAGATTATATGAGGGCTTATTCCTATTACAAGCAATCTCCAAAGCCTGAGTTGGATCAGACCAGTACCATAAAGGCAATGGGTATGATGCAGACATTTATCAATACCCACCCGGGATCGCCTAGGAATAAAGAAGCGACTGAGATCATTGATATTTGCCGTGCAAAGCTTGAGTTGAAGGATTTTAAAAGCGCACAGCTTTATTATGATATCGGCCAGTTCAGGGCTGCCGGAGTAGCTTTCACCGCCCTGATGAATTCATATCCTGAATCTCTCAGGGGTGATGAATATAAACTGATGATCATTAAATCTTATTACCGGTTTGCAGAGTTAAGTATAGAGGAAAAGAAAGTAGAGAGGTTTGAGCAGGTCATCAATGAATGTTATGAATTTACTGACAGGTTTCCGGACAGTAAGTTGAAAAAAGAAGCAGACGAATTTTTAAATTTATCACAGACAAATATCAAAAATTTAAATAATGAGCAAACTAAGACGCCAGCTTAGCGCAGGCATTACCAACAATGTAGAAACCCGTAACCTGGATGAAATAAAGAGTAAAACAGGAAATCTTTACGAGTCTATTTCCATAGTAGGAAAAAGGGCTAACCAGATCAATATCTCCTTGAAGGAAGAATTGCATAATAAACTGGAAGAATTTGCCAGCCATACAGACAGCCTGGAAGAGATTCATGAGAATAAGGAGCAAATTGAGATTTCCCGTGCTTATGAAAGAATGCCCAACCCGGCATTGCTTGCCACACAGGAATTCCTGGAGGATAAAGTGTATTTCCGTAAAGGAGAAGATGAACTTTTCAGCTAATAGTAAATATATTTTTCATAGCAAAAGCGATGGGTATCCGTCGCTTTTTTACTTTTAACAGCTAATTGTCTGTTCTGTTATGAGCTTTTGCAAGTAAATGGTACTTTTGAAGACAATGCTGAGAGGCAAAAAAATATTATTAGGGATCACCGGCAGCATTGCTGCTTATAAATCTGTTTACCTGGTGCGGTTGCTTATAAAAGCAGGAGCAGAAGTAAAAGTGATTATGACACCTTCCGCAAAGGACTTTGTTTCTCCCCTGACCTTATCCACTCTAAGCCGGAATACAGTGACGGTTGATCTTTTTGATGAACAAAGCTGGGCCAATCATGTGATGCTGGGCCGTTGGGCCGATGTAATGGTGATAGCACCTCTCAGTTGTAACACCTTAGCAAAAATGGCAAATGGGTTGTGCGATAATCTGCTGCTGGCCACTTATCTTTCTTCTGTGTGTCCGGTAGTAGTGGCCCCTGCTATGGATGAGGATATGTGGCATCACCCGGCTACCCGTAATAACCTGGCGAAGCTGGAAGAATTTGGAAATAAAATAATCCCGGTAGAAAAAGGAGACCTTGCAAGCGGACTGCATGGCGAAGGAAGGATGGCAGAACCTGAACAGATCATTGATTTTATCAGTACTAATTTTTTTTTGACCAGTCCTGAAACCGGAGAACTCACCGGTAAAAAAGTATTGGTGACAGCAGGGCCAACATACGAACCAATCGACCCCGTTCGTTTTATTGGTAATCATTCATCCGGGAAAATGGGCATTGCCATCGCAAAAGAGTTTCATAACAGAGGAGCTTCCGTTACACTTGTCATGGGCCCATCACAACTGGACTTTTCTGCAAACGGAATTTCAGTTCAACGGGTAACAACTGCTGAAGAAATGTATAGTGCCTGCATGGATTACTTCGGGCAAGCTGATATAGCTGTTATGTCTGCTGCTGTGGCAGATTACTCGCCGGTAGTGAGATCAGACCAAAAAATTAAAAAAAGTACTGATACACTTACGCTGGAATTAACCAAAACAAAAGATATTCTGAAAAGCCTAGGTGAGAAAAAGAAAAGCGGCCAGGTATTAGTAGGCTTTGCATTAGAAACAAATGATGAAAAAAGAAATGCCATTGAAAAATTGTCAAAGAAAAAAGCTGACATGATTGTACTGAACTCTATGCAGGATGCTGGTGCCGGGTTTGGATTGGATACTAATAAGATAACTATTTTCGATAAAAGCGGCCAGGAATTCAGCTTTGACACCAAACCGAAAAATGAAGTGGCAAAGGATATTGTTGAAACTATAATCCGTCTATACTATGTATAAAAAAGTATTGATACTTTGTATTGTTGTTTTTTTAGCTTGCAGTAGTAATGGGCAGGAGATACAGGCCCGCCTCTCAGTTATTACAAGTAAGGTAAGTACACAGATAGATAAAAAGATATTTCAAACCCTGCAAACAGGACTTACTAACTTTCTGAACAGCCGCAAATGGACCAACGATGTCTTTCAGCCATCAGAAAAGATCCAATGTAGTTTTCTGATCACTATCGAGCAGGATATGGGAGGCAATATCTTTAAAGGGAAAATGACAGTGCAGGCGGCACGGCCAGCTTATAATACCACTTATGATTCGCCACTGATGAATTTTCAGGACGATAATATCGTATTCAAATACCAGGAATTTCAACCCATTGAATTCAATGAGAACAGGGTACAGGGTAATGACCCATTAGTGGCTAATCTCACTGCTATACTTGCTTATTATGTAAATATGATCCTGGGCTTTGATTATGATTCATACTCTATTCGCGGCGGCGATATTTATTTTCAGAAAGCATGGAATATTGTCAATAATGCACCAGACAACCGGGAAATCACCGGGTGGAAATCTTTTGAGAGCCTGAGAAATCGTTATTGGCTGGCGGAGAATATGAATAATAACAGGTTTGCCCTCATTCATGATGCGATTTATTCTTATTACCGTTCCGGTATCGATGTGTTTTTTGAGAATGAAGATGCAGGAAGAAGCGGAATTATCAACTGCCTCAATTTTCTCAATTCCATAAATACCGAAAACCCCAATTCAATGATCATGCAGTTCTTTTTCCAGGGAAAGGGAAATGAACTGGTCAAAATATTCAGCAAGGCCAATGCAGAACAAAAAAGCAGGGCAAAGGAATTGTTGACAAGGCTTGATATTACTAATACATCTCTCTATAATAAGGAGCTGAAATGATAAGGGTCCTGTTAATATTTATTACAGTAATTACCTTCTTTATTGCTTGTAAGAAGAAGGATAATTCATCGGATGGAATACTGCCGGAAGCAAAAATGCAGGCAGTACTCTGGGATATGATACGGGCTGATCATTTTCTGAACAATTACATGATTGTCAAAGACACATCATTAAAGAAAAAGGAAGCAAGTATCAAACAGTATAACCAGATTTTGCAGATCCATAAAATATCTGAAGAGACTTTCAAAAAGAGTTTCGCCTATTACCGTTCAAATCCTAAAGTGATGTGGACGATGATGGATTCACTAAGCAAGATGCAGGATGAAGCACCTACAAAAAGAATAGAGCCGGTATCAGCGGCAGATTCATTACCCCGGCCGCTAAATACCCCGGCAACGGATACCAGCAGATCACCACTTAAAATAAAGCCAGTTTCTGCTGACTAAGCAGGCTTCACCGGGTTCAAATAGTTTCAAGTTGCTTATTTTTACTACCTAATATTTTATTGCATGAATAAAGTAGTGGCAGGTGCGGAGCAGGCCATAAAAGATATCCCTGATGGTGCTGTATTAATGCTGGGTGGATTTGGGTTATGCGGCATACCAGAGAATTGTATTGCCGCATTGGTCAAAAAGAAAGTGAACAATCTTACCTGTATCTCAAATAATGCAGGGGTTGATGATTTTGGTATCGGGCTTATGCTCAAAGAAAAGCAGGTAAAGAAAATGATCTCTTCTTATGTGGGGGAGAATGCAGAATTTGAAAGACAATTATTAAGCGGGGAACTGCAGGTAGAACTGATCCCGCAGGGAACGCTGGCAACAAGATGTATGGCTGCAGGGTATGGTATGCCGGCTTTTTTTACACCTGCCGGTGTAGGTACTGAAGTGGCAGAAGGTAAGGAAATCCACAGCTTCAATGGAAAAGAATACCTGCTCGAAATGGCTTTTGATGCTGACTTTGCCATAGTAAAGGCATGGAAAGGAGATACAGATGGCAATCTTGTGTATAAAGAAACAGCCCGGAATTTTAATCCATTGATGGCGATGGCAGGTAAAATAACCATTGCGGAAGTGGAAGAACTGGTTCCCGCCGGTGAGTTAGATCCTGACGCTATTCATACTCCCGGTATTTATGTGCACCGGATATTCCAGGGCAGCAATTATGAAAAAAGAATAGAACAACGAACTGTAAGGAAAAAGAATTGATATGGCATTAACCAAAGAGCAAATAGCACAACGAATCTCCAGGGAACTGAAAGACGGGTATTATGTGAACCTGGGTATTGGTATACCTACACTGGTTGCTAACTATATTCCTGCCGGTATGAATGTGGTATTGCAAAGTGAGAACGGCCTGCTTGGAATGGGTCCTTTCCCTTTTGAAGGAGAAGAAGATCCGGACCTTATTAATGCCGGTAAGCAAACCATAACAACAGTGCCCGGCTCGGTCTTTTTTGATTCGGCAATGAGTTTTGGAATGATAAGGGCCGGTAAAGTGGACCTCACTGTATTAGGTGC
>CAZTKV010000077.1:0-6005 GCA_964614285.1 uncultured Chitinophaga sp.
TTCAGGCGATATGGTATTTTACCGTTTGAAAGCAACTGATATGTCAGGAAAGGTAGAGTATAGTAATATTTTATCTTTCAGAATAAATGCAGATACAAAAAAGGAGTTGAAAGTGTATCCTTCAGTAGTCAACTCCTATACTACTGTGAATATTAATGTGGCGGAAAGAACGGGAGCAGTTTTGCAAGTAACAGATATTTCCGGCAGAACGGTTAAACAGCAGCAGGTAATGCTCAATGCGGGTACTAACAGTATCACAGTAAATGGCTTCGACAGGTTTTTAAAGGGTAATTATATCGTATCAGTAAAGACCACTGACGGGGTGCTGTCAAGACAAGTCGTTGTTCAATAATATGATTTTCAAATAGTATAACTAATGCTATTATTTATCATCATAACAATCCTGATCATTCATATCCTGAAGATCCAATACCGTAAAATCTATCCGGAATCCGAAAAGTCATCCAGATCTCGATGAAAACCATCTACGTTCTGGCGAAAGATCACCAATTCTGAAAAGTCATTCGCAAACAACAAAACTAAAACATATGAATTGAATGGTATACTAAAATCGAAAGGCAGGAGCGATCCTGCCTTTCCCAATTTTATGCAACAAAGGTTTTTTAATGCTTCAGCTTATCCTTGAACACCTTCTTGAATTTTTCCAACTTGGGTTGTATCACAATTTTGCAATAAGGGTTCGTATTGCCATTTAGCTCATAGTATTGCTGGTGATAATCTTCAGCGGGATAAAACTCAGTGAAAGGAGTAATCTCTGTAACGATTGGCTTATCAAAAGCGCCACTTTTGTCCAGTTCGGCTTTATATTTTTCAGCGATTTCCTTTTGCTGGGCAGTGTGATAAAAGATTCCACTGCGATATTGAGTACCCACATCAGCGCCCTGCCTGTTCAGGGTGGTAGGGTCATGTGTTTGCCAGAAAACTTCCAGCAGCTCATCAAAAGTTATTTTAGTCGTATCGTATGTGATTCGCAGGCATTCCGCATGCCCCGTTTCCCCGGAGCAAACTTCTTTGTAGGTAGGGTTTTTGGTTTGCCCGCCTGTATAGCCTGAAACGGCACTGATTACTCCATCCAGTTCTTCAAAAATTGCTTCGGTACACCAAAAGCATCCGTTGGCAAAAGTCGCAATAGCGGTATTAGGCTGGGCTGTCATAGTAGTATTGTCTTTTTTTATTTTGTCTGTTGGCGAGGATTTCTGAGCACAGGAAAAAAGGGTAGTGAGCCCTGTAATTACGAAAGTGAAAAGTAGTCTCATTTTTTATTTTTTAAAACACTTATAAATTTCGGATAATTAATTTTCTTTTGGCTGCTTAAATTACATTAGTAATAGTAATAACAATGATACCTACGAAGAGTTGATGCAGGAAGTTTTAATATGAAAGTCCTTATGTTTATTTTAACATCTATATTATTTCTTGTCTTTCAATCAGGTTATATCAGCAAGGAACGCATCAAGGCATATGCATTTTGCCTGAATGGGTGAAGCATTGAGAAAAGTAATAATAAAGCCCCCAAATATATTTGGAGGCTTTATTATTAAGCAATTCTAATACTATTTCCGTTCCAGAGCATTATTTATCAGGAATAACAAATTTCCCCTGTGAGCCTTTGTTTCTTCGTTAAGTGAAACAGCAGCTGCTAATTGTGTCTTTAATTTTTTTATGGTATTTAATGCAGCAGCTCTTGCAATGTCATCATATCCCTGTGTTTTTGAATCGAGAATGAAAGATGCCTGTTTTACAAAAGCAGTCTGCAGGTACTGGCGGTATACATTCACATTGCCTTTCATATCTGCATCAAAGCAGGCTTTTAGCAGGTCATTCATTACATCCGCAACGCTATATTGATTACCATACAGGCGGCTGTTAGTGATCCTTTGCATTGTAGAAGGATGAAGGATGTGTGCTATGGCGGCACCCTGGTTATTTAAAATAACACCGGTGATCCTGTAGTCATCTCCGCTGCCGTTTTGGTTAAATCCACGGCGCTGTGGCTGCAGGTAAGGAAATACCTGGGCATCAGCATCAAAGGCTCCGGGAGCTAAAACATATTTAGTTAATATTTCCATTGCTTTTTTCTGTGTGGCAAGTGACACAGGAGTAAAAGGTTTGTTACCGGAATTTTGATCAGGTGTGCTGCGGTCAACATAAATACCACCGATATAACGGCTAACAGCAGCAATCATACTGTTACGTTGTCCTTGTAAAGCACCATATCTTGAACGGAGCTCCGCATAGCTCTGTCCCGGTTTACTGTATTTCTGTACAAGTCTTCCCATTACTGCATTTACAAGCTTGAACCTGTCTTCAGCATAGGCAATAGCATCACTGCTCATATCATTTACATTCACTCTTGGATCCATGGCTTTACCGGGTGCTCTCATATCATCACCATCATTACCAAACGTAAGTTTAGGGTCTGTACTTCTGCTCAGAATGTTTTTCAATCCTGCTTCTTCTTCCGTTGCAGAAAAAGGTGTATATCCATATTCGATTGCCCAGATATCGTAAGGACCAACAACAGTTGTGTAATAATCCCCTTGCTTGCTTTTATCTGAGGCAATATTAACTGCAGGATAATCCATCACTGAGCCGATCAACCCGATTTTACGTGTAATCTCCTTATTATGTACTTCAGCCGGAGAAAGCATCTGGCTGGCTTTCATATTGTGGTTAAGCCCAAGTGTATGCCCCATTTCATGCATGATCAGGTACAATAGGAATTGTTTATGCATTTCTTTGATCTCGGCAGGACTGGCTTCCATGGCATCTGCTACAGTCATCCCGGTGGTTAATTGTGCTTTTAATTCCTGGGCTAATACACAATTTGCATAATGATTATGGTCCATTCCGGGAATATGGAATTCAGGTTTGTTGTTATCAGCAGCAGGGCCACTGAATAATTCATCTATAATAGGAGTAGCGCTTCCGCTATACCACTCTACAGTAATATCAGCTCCCAGAATTTGCCCTGTTTTTGGGTTCACAAAACTTGGCCCGATAGCGCCATAACTGGGTTGTGCAGAAGATACCCAGCGGATCACATTGTATCGGATATCAGCAGGATCCCAATCAGCATCATCAGGCATTATCTTCATCTGCACAGCATTTTTGAAACCGGCTTTTTCAAAAGCAGCATTCCATTTCAAACCTGCATCCACAATCGTCTGACGGTACTCAAGGGGTGTTGTATTCTCAACCCAATAAACAATTGGCTCTATGGGTTCACTGACAGCAGCACCCGGATCTTTCTTTTGCAGATTCCAGCGGTTTATCTTGTCTTTATAGGGAACAGGGCTGATACTGGTTTGATCTGTTACCTGTTGCATAAAGTAACCCACCCTGGGATCGTCTCTGCGGGGGCGGAAATCATTCGAAGGCATTTCAATCAGGCTGTGTTGCATTCTTACTCTCACATATCTCGGGTCGGTAATATCTGGCCCGCCTGATACAATTGCTCCGGGGTTATCATATGCCATATCCACTACTACGTCGGTATTATTAGGGAAGGAACGGATCGTATGGTATTTTGATTTGGTGGGATTTAATCCGCCAAGTGAAAAAGAAAGGCCAGGAGGCATTCCGGGAAAGCTGGCAGGTTTTACCGGATCCATTTTTTCACTAATGAAGAATCCATCTGCAGCTATCAAATATCCTGCACTGTCTTCTGACACATATTTCTCTGATAAAAAGACTGCTTCAGGCTTGTCAACATTCTTTGTTTTACTTACCGGGTTACTTTCATCATAGTAAAAAGAAGTATTCACCCTGGAGAATTCAAGCTTGTCAAATGATTTCTGCACTTTGAAGACGAAAGTGGCTCTGTGCATACTTTGATTCAAAAAGAACTGGGTAGGGCCACTGATAGAAAAGCTTTGATAAATGAACTCCTTGCCCAATTGGCTTTTTTTGACATACAATTGCACACTTCCAGTCGCGGTATCCTGGTATAAAGTAAATAAGCCGTCAATTTTTTTACTGCTTTTTACTTTGTCTGTAATGCCAGCCGGTTTTTTTGCTTTGGAAGTATCCATTGCGGCGGGGTTAGTACCTCCCGGACCAGGTATAGCAGGTTTGTTTTGAGCAGCGGCTGTCAGCATAAGTCCTGATGACAGAACGGCAAGTAGTGATGTTGACTTCATATGGAATTATTGTTTGTGGATAAATATTGATCTACAATTTTAATGATCAATGCGCACCGAAAGATAAGGAATTGTATGAATGGGATAAATGGGGGATAAAAGACGCTCCGCCCGGATATTGTACCGGTGGGAAATCAATAGTATGTGTGAAAGTCCGAAATTCGCATCCTGTATACTCTAATTAAAGAATATTAATGAAGCTTTTTCCTGAATCCGCACATATCCAGCTTGAATTCAATAAGGTAAAGGATCTCTTGTCAAATTATTGCCAGACAGACCATGCCAGGAATAAAGCGCTGCAACTTCGTATTCATACCCGGAAAGAGTTTATTGAAACAGAGTTGAAGCAAAGTCACGAATACAGGCAATTGCTATCTAAAAATATTTATTTTCCAAATGATTATGTACTTAACCTGTCTAAGGAGTTGAAACTATTGTCGATCCCGGGAGCCGTGTTGACGGGAGAACAATTAATGCTTATAAGAAAGCTTGCAGAAAGTATTGAAAAAATATTCCGTTGGTTCGATATTGAAAAGAGAGCAGCTTATGACGGACTGGCAAAAGTTATCGGAGGTGTATATTATGAAAAAGTAATTATACAACTGGTTGATGAGGTGCTGGATGATTACGGGCAGGTGAAAGATAATGCATCAAATGAGCTGAAAGATATACGAATGAACCTGTACAGGAAACGTAATGAATTAAGAAGGGTTTTCGAAAAGATCGTTGCAAAACTAAATAAGCAAGGTTACCTGGCGGAGATTGAAGAAAGCTTCATGAGTGGAAGAAGGGTAGTTGCAGTTTTTGCGGAGCAAAAAAGAACAGTGAAGGGGATTTTACATGGAGAAAGCGACAGTCGTAAAACGGCATTTGTAGAACCAGAGGAAACGATTGAGCTGAATAACCAGGTACATGAACTGGAGAATGATGAAAGAAAAGAGGTGTATCGTATACTGCGGGAACTGACTGCAAAACTCTCTGCATATGCTTCTTTGCTTCTGGCATATCATGCTGTGGTTGGGGAGTATGATTTTATTAAGGCAAAAGCAAAACTGGCTTTAGATATCAAAGGGGAATATCCCGCAATAACAGATAAAGCTGCTGTTCATCTCATAGAAGCGTACCACCCGTTATTGTATTTGTATAATCAACGGGCTAATAAACAAACCATCCCTGTTACTATTACCCTGGATGATACGAAACGCATATTAGTTATAAGCGGTCCCAATGCGGGGGGTAAAACGGTCACATTAAAAACGATTGGCCTGTTACAAATGATGGTGCAAAGCGGATTACTGGTACCTGTTCATCCGTCTTCACAGTTTGGTATTTTTAAACAGCTGATGATTCATATTGGTGATACACAAAGTATCGAATTTGAATTAAGCACTTACAGCAGCCATTTACTGCACATGAAACACTTTATGGAAAATGCCAATGGCCGTACTCTTTTCTTTATTGATGAATTAGGCAGTGGCAGTGATCCTAATCTTGGTGGAGCTTTTGCAGAAGTAATATTACAGGAGTTGGTAAAAAAGCATGCTATCGGGGTGGTGACGACGCATTACCTGAACCTGAAGGTGATGGCGGGTAAGACCGCAGGAATTATTAATGGGGCTATGGCTTTTGATGAGAAGCATTTACAACCTCAGTATAAATTGATAATCGGTAAGCCGGGAAGTTCTTATACTTTTTCTATAGCCGAACGAATAGGGTTGGATAAGAATCTTATCAACCGGGCCAGGCAATTGGTGGATGAAGACCAGTTCAGGCTTGACAAACTGCTGAACCAAACCGAACAGGATCTGCAGGTAATTGAAAAAAAAGAGAAAACGCTGAACC
>CAZTKV010000077.1:6105-12168 GCA_964614285.1 uncultured Chitinophaga sp.
AAAAGGGCGGTGGTGAAAATTGGATTACTCCCAATGCAGGTGGATGTAAAAGACCTGGTAGTAGTAAAAGAAAAAAGAGAGGAAGCAAATTAAAAAAGCGAAACCTTACGGGGTTTCGCTGTGTATTTAATGAGTGTGTAAGTCAGCTTTGGATGTAACTCTGTAATTGATTGATAGTTTCCTTTTGTGACAGGATCGTCTCTTTTACCACGTCACTCATCGAAATAATGCCGGTAAGTTTATTATTGTCAAATACAGGCATATAACGGATATTTTTAGTGGTCATCAGCTCCATGCAATGTTCAATTTTGTCTGAAGGGCTAATTGAAGGCAGATCTGTAGACATGATGTCTGAGACTTTTGTTTCAGCAGAATTTTTTCCCTTCAGTATTACTTTTCTTGAATAATCTCTCTCTGTAACAATGCCCATGTAATTATTGCCCTGCATTACCACTAATGAGCCGATATTTTTCTCTGCCATTATTTGCAAAGCTTCGATCACTGTTGTGTCCGGCGAAACAGTGACAGGGTTAAAATTCTTACGATTCAAGACTGAAGAAACTGTATTCATGCGGTATTTTTTTCCAGATGAAATTTACGAAAAGAATTGACCCTTGCCAAAACTATTTTATATGACTTTATGATCCATGGGTATGTATGTAAAACATGAACGGGAAAATCATTTCCTTTTTATACCTTGTATTGTAATTGCTGTAAGTAATTCCTGAATGGATCAAAAACCCACTACGATAAAAGAAATAGCGCAACGGCTGAATGTGTCCATTTCAACTGTGTCAAGGGCATTGCATAATCATCCGAGCATTGGTCTTCGCACAAAAATGCAGGTTCAAAAACTGGCGGAAGAACTACATTATGAACCTAACCAGGCAGCTATTTCTTTTAAACAAGGGAAAACAATGACATTGGGTGTTATTCTTCCCAGTTTAGGTGAGGAATTCTTCTCTATTGCTATTAATGGGATTGAAGATGTGGCAACAGAAAATAGATATACAGTATTGATCGGTCAGTCACATGATAATACAGAAAGAGAAGCACAAATTGTTGATACCATGCGCCGGCATAGGGTGGATGGATTGGTCGTATCACTGGCAAAGACTACAAGATCATACGAACATTTTGAGCAACTTAAGAAGTATAATATTCCCATTGTTTTTTTTGACAGGGTTCCGGATAATAAAGATGCATTCAGTGTTTCATGTAACCTGCATAACAGTTCTGTTGAATTAGTGGACTGGCTCGTTAGTAAAGGGCATAAAAGAATTGGTTTTATTAAGGGGCCTGACGCAATTGTTCACTCAGGGCAGCGATTAAGCGGCTACTACGAAGGGTTGAAAAAACATAATATTAAACCCGATACATCCCTTGTGGTTACGACCGATTTGAGTAGTGCAAAGACAAATGATGCCATGCATAAATTATTAGCATTGAAAAACCGTCCCGATGCCGTAATGGCTTTTAATGACTATGTGGCTCTGGATGCAATTAAATACACAAAAAGCAAGGGACTAAAGGTGAATAAGGATATAGTTTTTGTCAGCTATGCCAATCTCCCGGTTACCAGTTATATGGATAACCCTCCAATTGCATCTGTAGAACAATTTCCATACCAGCAGGCAGAAAAAGCGACCCGGGTTTTGTTGCAAATTATTACTTCGGGTAATATAGATGCGGGTATTCCCCGCAAAACTCTTTTAGAAAGTAAGGTAATAGTAAACAGGCAATAGCTGTTTTGGTGATAATTTGCTTTTCATTGTCGGATCAATACCTGCAGCCGGTATTTTTTATATAACTTTACTGCCATTTTAAAAATAAATCACAAATAGATTACCATGAAAAAGTATGTTGTTCTTTCCTTAGCAGGGCTGCTCTTTTTTTCTTTTTCTTCCCTGGCTCAAAAAGCAGATTCTGATCCTAATGTAATACAAGCAGATGATGGCAGGTTATTAAAGCGTTTATTTAAGATACAAAATGTGACAGAGGATAAAACGGAAGTAATTGATATAGTTGGTACAAGTAATGCTTCATTTTCTGCTTCAAATACCGCAGACGGTTCTTCATCAAGTTACAAGCATTCTTTGCGGATTACATTGAATCTTTCTACGCCGTCAAATATTAAAGGGATTTACCAGCTTATATTTTATTCAACGGGGGAAAGTATACCCTATGCTGCTGCATCAATTGATGGAACAGTAGCGGTTTTTTACCCAATGAGCATGTACGAAGGAATTAAACAAAGGCTGGATCAGTCTTTTGCTGCTAAAAAGAAAGTACAGTTAAAAGTAGTGCAAAAAACTAATGGCTACCGGGAGGGGACTTTGATGTTTTAAACCCGGGTGGATAAAATGAAAGATGCGAAGCCAAAAGCTTCGCATCTTTTTTTGAAATTCTGAAATTCTGCACAAATTTCAGGTCTTTATGCGGAGAGAGAGGGATTCGAACCCCCGGACCTTTTGGGTCAACGGTTTTCAAGACCGCCGCATTAGACCGCTCTGCCATCTCTCCGGCGCAAATGTACGGTCTCATTTATTTCAACCCAAACTTTAATACCACTTCATTTACCTTCGCATCAAATTTTTTTTGAGTGAAACATCTCAAATCGCTGAATAAATACTTCTGGAAATACCGTGTCCGCCTTGGCGCTGGTATTGTGTTTGTTTTTTTATCCAATTATTTTAACGTTTTATCGCCCCAGGTTACTGGCTTTGTAATTGATTTTGTACAACGGTCTTTAAACCTTCCGGGTTACAAAGCGCCGGAAAAAAAACCGGATTACGATGGCCTGGTCAACGGATTTATTAATTCAGTAGAAGGAAATGATTTTTCAATCGGTAAGGTGGTGGCTTTATGCGGGATGGTCATATTGATACTGGCATTGCTTAGAGGATTTTTTCTTTTTCTAATGCGACAGACGATTATAGTAATGAGCCGTTACATCGAGTATGAGCAAAAGAATGAGATTTATAGTCATTATCAGAGACTGGATACGGCTTTTTATAAAACACAAAGTACCGGCGATCTTATGAATCGTATAGCCGAGGACGTAAGCCGTGTTCGGATGTTTTCAGGACCCGCTATCATGTACCTGGCAAACCTGGTTTCCGTTATTTCGCTGAGTGTCTTTTTCATGCTTAAAAGGGACTCCGAACTTACGATGTATGTGCTGGCCCCGCTTCCTGTTCTGGCTGTTACCATTTATCTGGTGAATAATACTATTCATAAGAGGAGCGAAAAAATACAGGAATCGTTATCTCATCTTACCACCAATGCACAGGAATCTTATTCAGGTATCCGGGTCATAAAATCATTCGTTCAGGAAAAGGCAATGCTTGGCTTTTTTACCCGTAATGCAGAAGAATTTAAGAAAAATGTATTGGGGCTGGTAAAGGTAGAAGCTATCTATTTCCCCTCTATCACTTTACTGATAGGACTTAGCACTTTACTTACTATAATGATAGGAGGCTTGTATTATATAAAAGGGGGACATAACGTGGGGATTAACACTATTGTAGAGTTTGTCATGTATATAAATATGCTGACATTTCCTGTAAGTGCAATAGGTCTTACGGCAAGTATGATTCAAAGAGCTGCGGCCTCGCAGAAAAGGATTAATGAATTTCTCGATATCAAACCGGCAATTAGTAATCAGCCCCTTTTGGTTAAAACCTCACTGGATGGCAATATAAAATTTAATAAGGTAAATTTTGTTTATCCTCATACCGGTATACATGCTTTGAAGGATTTTAGCCTGGAAATAAAGAAAGGTGAAAAAGTCGCTATTGTGGGTCGGACGGGAAGTGGAAAATCGACTGTTGCTCAATTATTACTCAGGATGTATGATGTGTCAGAGGGGTCAATAGAAATTGATGGCAGTAATATCAGGCAGATAGATCTGTCCCTTCTTAGGGAACAAATAAGTTATGTGCCACAGGATGTCTTTCTTTTCAGCGAAACGATAGAGAATAATATTGGATTTGGCATGAATCATTTTACCAGATCAGATGTGGAAAAAGCTGCAGTTAAAGCAAGTGTAGAAAAGGAAATTGCTGGTTTTTCACAGCAATACGACACTATGATAGGAGAGAGAGGGGTGACGCTGAGTGGCGGGCAGAAGCAACGGATCTCGATTGCACGGGCATTAATAAAAGATCCTGGTATTGTGGTATTTGATGATTGCTTAAGTGCTGTTGATGCCAGGACCGAGCGGGAAATACTTACGAGTCTCAATGAATACCTGCTGGAAAAAACAGCTATTATTATTACCCATCGGATTTTTTCGATGTTGAGTTTTGATAAGGTAATTGTACTGGAGGATGGCAGGATTATAGAACAAGGGACCCATGAACAGCTTCTCCGGCAGGAAGGATACTATGCAACATTGTACAAGAAGCAGCAACAGCAGGACAAGGCGGCAAACTAGGTGTGTGGATTTAAGGCTTCCCCGTTAAAGAAATAATAGTCAATTTGGCCGTTTCGAAAACATCTATATATTTGTAACTTCCAAAACCAAAGTAATTCATTAACTGCTAAAAACTTATACAGTGGCGTACGAGAATAACGACAAGAAAATGGAGAGTATCTACAGTAAGCGCATCCGTGCAGGAAAGAGGAGAACTTACTTTTTTGATGTAAGAGCTACACGGGGAAATGATTATTACCTGACCATTACCGAGAGCCGGAAAAGATTTGATGACAATGGTTATGATCGTCACAAAGTTTTCCTTTATAAAGAGGACTTCAATAAATTCATTAAGGCATTGGGTGAGGCTGTTGATTATGTAAAAACAGAATTGATGCCTGATTTTGACTTCGATGCTTTTAATCATGATGAAAATGCTGACGAGTACAATCCTGCTGCCGCAGAAGCAAATCATGAAGCTGAAGCTGCGCCAGTTGCGGTAAGCAATCCCATACCTGATCCGGTTGCAGAAACCAATACTACTCCGGGTGCAAGTACTGAAGAGGTTGATAAATGGTGATTTTTTCTAATAGTGTCAATTCATAAAATAAAATACCCGCTTCTGCGGGTATTTTATTTTGGTTAACATATCTTTACGAAACCAAAAAATTGCTATGAGTAAATCTTTACACCTCATTTCAATATCCTCATTTCTTTCTTTTCTGCAAATAATCACCGGCGCCGGTCTGGCAAACGGTAAATGTTTTAATAATTAAAATCAGGACTATGCAATTAAATTTTACGCAAAAAAGTTTAAGCCGCCTGTTTGTAAAAGCTCTCTTAATGGTAGTGATATTATTCACTTTTGTTAAGGCTTCTTACTCCCAGGTGCTTTACAGTGAAGATTTTGCGGTTATGTCCCCTCTTCCAACGGGCTGGGCACAGCAAAATCTTAGTACACCCGCCGGGACCAACCCATTATGGTTCCAGGGAAACTCAGGGGTTTTCCCCGCACAGAATGGAGCTGCTACATCATATGCGGCTTGTAATTTCAACAGTGTTGCCGGAAACAACACAATCAGTAACTGGTTATTCATGCCAAACATTTCCATAAAGAATGGAGATGTTTTCACATTTTATACCAGGACTGTTCCTTCTCCTGCCTTTCCTGACAGGTTACAGGTGAGAATGAGCCTGAATGGTGCCAGCACAAACGCAGGAACAACGGCAAATGATGTAGGCGATTTTACAACACTATTGCTGGATATCAATCCAACATTAACTACAACGGGTTATCCCAATGCATGGACACAGTATACCGTAACGATTAGCGGTGTTCCAGCTCCAACATCAGGCCGCCTGGCTTTCCGCTATTTTGTAACCAGCGGAGGCCCTTCAGGTGCGAATTCGGATTATATAGGTGTTGATAATGTTGTTTATACAGCAGTAGCTCCTTGTACCGGTACTCCGGCACCCGGGGCAACCAATAGCTCAGTTAACCCTGTTTGCCCTGGTGTGAACTTTACATTATCGCTTGCTACACCCGGATCAGGTGTTACTTACCAGTGGCAATCATCACCTGATGGTACCACTTGGGCAAATATCACCGGTGCAACAAATGCAACTTTAACCACCAACCAGACTGC
>CAZTKV010000078.1:0-2249 GCA_964614285.1 uncultured Chitinophaga sp.
GGATGGCGGTCTACTTTGATTGCCGGTGTGGTTAGCATGGTAGTTATGACAGGGCTGGTCATTTATTTTAAAAATGAGCAGAACGATATTATCCGGGCCTTACTTTCACAGGTGTACTCACTTTTTGTTGTTGTTTTTTCCGTGATCGTTATTTTTTACCTTAAAAGGATGCAGCAGAATTTTGCCTATGAGAAAACACATATGGCTTCCCTGTTTGAAAATGCTACGGAAGGCATTCTCCTGACTGATAAAACAGGTAGTATAATTCTTATCAATCCTGCTGCAGAAAGGATGTTTGGCTACTCATCAAATGAGTTGTTTGGTGAGAAGATCGAAAAACTGATCCCACAGCGTTTTCATGACAAACATGTTGGTCTGCGGGAGGGCTTTTATAAAAAACCGTCCAACAGGTCGATGGGTACAGGACGGGATCTGTATGCAAGAAGAAAGGATGATTCTGAATTTCCTGTGGAGATAAGCCTTAGCCATTATATGCAGAAGAGTGAAGCTTTTGTGATCGGGTTTATCGTTGATATTACTGCTAGGAAAGAAATTGAAAAGAACCTGCTGCGTCAGAAAATGGAATTGGAAAAGATAAGTAATGATATCAGGAAACTTAATGCAGACCTGGAAGGAAAAGTAGAAGAAAGAACAATTATACTGAAAGAAGCATTACAGAAACTGGAAGAATCGCAGCTGGAATTAAGTGAATCGCTGGATAAGGAGCGGCAGTTGAATGAAATAAAAAGCAGGTTTGTTTCAATGGCCTCCCATGAATTCAGAACACCTCTGAGTACTATTCTTTCTTCTGCTACATTGGTTTCAAAATACCCGGAGACAGATGATTTTGAGAAAAGGGAAAAGCATATAAGAAGGATCAAAGACTCAGTAAATCATATGAATGAGTTGCTGGAAGATTTTCTGTCGCTTGGCAAACTGGAGGAGGGGAAAGTGGGAGTTACGGTTTCTTCTTTCTGCGTGAAAGATTTTATTGAAGACGTAGTAGATGAAATGAAAGCTCATCTGAAAAACGGGCAGGAGATTATCCCTGTTTGTTCAGGGGATGCCAGTTTTAAAACGGACAAAAGAATGCTTAAAAATATTTTGCTTAACCTTATTTCTAATGCGATAAAATTTTCGCAGGAAGGTAAGACTGTAAAAGTAAGTACGGTGGTAGAAAATAAGGAGTTGATCATTTCTGTAAAGGATCATGGTCTCGGAATACCCGATGAAGACCAACCTCATCTCTTCAGCACTTTTTTTCGTGCAAAAAATGTCAGTAATATACAGGGTACAGGTCTTGGCTTGCCAATTGTAAAACGATATGTTACCTTGCTGGGCGGGGATATTGAGCTGCTAAGTGAACTGGAAAAGGGAACTGAGGTTACTATCAGCCTTCCGGAGTACCAGGAGCCCTCCGTTCTGTAAGCATTTTTTCTGCTTTTCTTCTATTGTGTATTTTTAAGGTATGAACAAAAGTGAAGCTATACCGGTAATAATTATCAGCTTCTTGCTTTTACTTTACTGCATTCTCATTCTTACCGGAACAGAAATAGGTATTGCAGAATTTATTTTCATTATTTCTCCGGTGGCAGTAGCCTGGATGGTTTACCAGGTTATCCGGTATGGGAAAAAGGAGTATCCTGAATTGAAAGATGAGCAGGAATGGGGCTACCTGGATAAAGAATAAATGATATACTTAAGAATTACTGAGGATGACACACTGTTGCATCTCCCGGTGATTGTGGCATTTCGGGGCTTATAAAAGGAATACCAAGGTTCAACCCCCGCAGAATAAGCAAAACCCCCATCAATGTAATAAATACAGGTACAGCTTTTCTCATTAGTTTCCTGGCTTCAACGTTGATCATTTGACCGGCATAACCCATCAGCATCATAGCTGGTAATGTGCCAGCACCAAACATGGCCATGAAGCTCACACTCTCGGCTATCTCAGTAAATGAAAGTGTGGCAGCAACTGCTACATAAACAAGCCCACAGGGCAATAAACCATTTGCCAGACCTAATAGCAAAAAACTAAGCAGGCCGTTTTGCTTTTTTAGCAGTCGGCTGATCATTTGCTGGATGGAAAAGTAGAAACGATTAAAGAACGAGAAGTGAATACTGTTTTTACTTATGAAATACATAGCAGCCATTGCCAGTACAATTATACCTAAAGCAATGGAAAACCATTGCTGGTATCCGCTTATATAGATCCTTCTTCCGGCTAATCCAAAGATCAGTCCTAT
>CAZTKV010000078.1:2349-12126 GCA_964614285.1 uncultured Chitinophaga sp.
GGCCCGGTGAAATTAGTTTTAATGCTCGTAACCTTTTTGTCTCCTTCATACAATCCCACTTCCAGTTTCATTTTTCTTTTGGTTATGTATGTTCTTGGCAGTACGATAAAAAACGATCCTGTAGCCTGGTCTTCCTGTTTAAGCAACACTTCTCTTGCTCCAACCATTTCTATTTTTCCAATTGTTGCTGCATCGCCTTCCAGGTGCAGTGTAACCGGAATATCCTTGATTGTTTTGTTGATGATTTTGATATTAAAGAGGTTACTGAGACTGTCAGTTCCTCTTTCCTGGTAAAGTTGCCCTCTCGTCCTTACTATGGTGCCGTCGATATCCTTGCGGGTAAGCAGGAGTGTTGCCAGGATACCAGTCAGAAAGATCAGTAGAACTGTATAGAATTTCATCCTGCCGGTATACCTGAGTTTTTTTCCTTCGGCTATGCCATTTTCAGATGCATAGCGTACAAGTCCCCGTGGCCGGTCTACTGCATCCATCATTTTATCACAGGCATCGATACAGGCAGTACAGCCTACACATTCCATTTGTGTGCCATTGCGGATATCTATACCAGTTGGACATACTTTCACACACTGAAAACAATCTATGCAATCGCCGGTATTTAGTTCTGCAGGCTGATTCTTTTTGTATTTTCCTCTTGGCTCTCCTCTTTTGTGATCATACGCTACAATCATGGAGTTGCGGTCAAGTAATACGCTTTGCAGTCGGCCATAAGGACAAACAACTGTGCAGGCCTGCTCCCGGAAATAAGCATATACTCCATAAAAGATGCCGGAGAATAACAATATTGACATGAAGCCAATCACATGTTTGCTCACCGGTTCTGTAATGATCTTTACCAGCTCATCCATCCCGATGATATAGGCGAGGAAAAAGTTGGCAATAATAAATGCCAGCAAGTAAAAGACAATGTGCTTGATGGTTTTCTTGCGGATCTTTTCTGCCGTCCAGGGGGAGTTTTTCAGGATCTTTTGTTTTGCGGCATCTCCTTCAATCAAATACTCCACTTTACGAAACAGCATCTCCATAAAAATGGTTTGCGGACATACCCATCCGCAAAATAGGCGACCAAAGGCAGCAGTAAAAAGAACGATGAAAATGATGAATGTAACCATCGTTAACCCGAAGATGAAAAAATCCTGGGGCCAGAATATTTTTCCGAAAATGATAAACTTGGCATCAGGAATATTGAAAAGGAACAGGGGCCTGCCATTTACTTTAATAAACGGCAGGGCAAAGAATAGTATAAAAAACCCCCAGCTTACCCAGGTGCGGATATTATAGAACTTCCCTTTTGGTTTTTGCGCAAAAACCCATTTTCTTTTCCCTTTGGCATCAACAGTGGCTATCCTGTCACGAAACGATTCATTCAGGTTTTCTCCGGGTGTAGTCTCGTTGGTTACATTTTCATTCATTGTAATACTTGTTTCACTGGTTCATTGCCACTTTCTTTGCCTCGGTGGCTGCAGAATCAACTGCAGGAGCAGCCGGGGCCGCTTCTTCTTTATACAATTCTCCCTGCGGCGCTCTTGGATTGGCAGGTTTAGTACCTTTTAGTGATTTTATATAACTGGCTACCTGTGCCATTTGCTTTGCAGACAATTCGTCTTTCCAGCTTTTCATACCATTATTGGCACCATACTTTATCGTCTTGAAAATGTTTTTAATATTGCCTCCATATATCCAATATTCATCTGTCAGGTTAGGACCTACAGTATTCCCTCCACCATCTGCGCCATGACAAGCGGGGCATTTGGTCGGATCGGTAAATATTGCTTTTCCTGCTTGTATATCTTCAGCACTGGTAAGTAGTGTCACTGTATTCTCATCAACCGCTTCCCCTTTTTGTTTCAGGTACTCTTGAATCTTAGCTTCAGCTTTTGCCACTGATCTTTCGTATTCCTGTTTGCTGGAAGGTCCGGTATGAGACACATGAAAGCGCCACAGGTAAATGGCAGCAAAAACGATACAGAGATAAAATCCATATAGCCACCATGGCGGAAGACGATTGTTCAGTTCACGAATGCCATCATAATCATGACCGAGATCCAGGTCTGCTTCTTCACTTACCGGGCGGAGTTTATTGAATCTGTCCCACCAGCTAAGCTTATTGGCTTTTACTTCAGCAGGTTCCACGCTTGTTTCCAGTTTTTCTTTTTCTGTTTTCAGTAAGAACTTGATGTTGATCAGTAATGCAATGATGATAAACAATTCAAGAAACAATACTGTTGCCATGATATAAAATGTAGACGCTGACATTCCACCAATTGTTTTGGCAGCTGTTTTAGCGGCATCAGTCGTAGCTGCAGCATCCTGGGCAAGTAATGCAGGTCCTGAAAGCAGCATTACGATCAGCAAAGAGGCTACGGCAACTGAAGTACTGCTTTTTTCTTTTTTTCTTTTTTTCAATTTTACATCAGCTGCACCGATCAAAATATTGGCAAGAATACCAATGATGATCAGTAACAATGCCATCAGAATGATAAGCGTTAATGCCAGCGGGTTGCTGAATATTGAAGGCTCTGGCGGACCGGCAGCCCAAACAGGCTGAGCAGCCATTATTAATAACGAGGCCAGTAAGCCCAGTATGTGTTTTGTTTTAGTACGCATATATAAAAGCATTACAGGTTAGTTTAATTATTAATTGTCTAAAGGAATACGGCTGATGTCCTGGAAATTTTTCTTCTTGGTTTTGAATACCCATGTCAGCATGACAAGGAAAAACAAGAAGAAAATCAAAAGTGAAGTCAGTCCAAAGATGTCGACACCGCTTACTTTTTCTAAATAATTAATGAACTTCATTTTTCAGGGTTTATTTGTTTTCAGCTACTGGTTTAGGTTCATTGGTAATATCACGGCCAAGACGTTGCAGGTAGGCGATCAATGCTATGATCTCCATGTCTGAAGGAGTTTCGATTTTATCCTTTTTCAGGTTCGCTGCAATAGAATCAGCCTGGTGCATCAAATCCCGGTTGGCTATCTTATCATACCCTTCCGGGTATGGAACACCGAGTGTTCTCATGGCCCTGATCTTAGCCGGGGTAGAACTTGTATCCAGTTTATTATCGATCAGCCATACATATTGCGGCATGAGTGAGCCGGGAGACATTGACCTTGGGTCATACATGTGATTGTAATGCCATGAATCTGGTCTCTTTAATTTAGGTGCTCCTTCTCTTGCCAGGTCCGGGCCAGTTCTTTTACTTCCCCATTGGAAAGGATGGTCATATACAAATTCACCTGCTTTGGAGTATTCACCATATCTCGCCACCTCATCACGGAAAGGACGGATCATTTGCGAGTGACAGGTATAGCAACCCTCACGGACATAAATATCTCTTCCTTGCAGCTCCAATGGTGTATAGGGTTTTACACTTGCAATAGTGGGTACATTTGATTTTACCAGGAATGTGGGTATCATCTGAACCAACCCGCCAATAGAAACAAGAATAAGGCTCAGAATTAGCATGGTCACCGGTTTTCTTTCAATTACTCTGTGCCAGTATTCTTTTTTATGGCTTGTTTCTTTTACTAATGGTGCGGCCTCTGCAGCTTCGTTAGGTATGAATACTCCTTTTTTGACAGTTTTATACAAATTGTAAACCATCATTAGTGCACCTATCAGGTACAAAGTACCACCGATACTACGGGAGATATACATCGGTATAAGGTTGGTAACAGTCTGCAGGAAATCATATTTTATTTGTCCTTCTGGAGTAAACTGTTTCCACATGGAAGCTTGTTCAAAACCTGCCCAATAAAGAGGTACTGCATACAGAATGATACCAATAGTACCAAGCCAGAAGTGATTAGTGGCTAATTTTTTGGAATATAAAGTGGTGCCCCACATTTTTGGGACCATATAATAAAGTATTGCAAAAGCAAGGAAGCCATTCCATCCCAGTCCGCCTATATGTACGTGGGCTATGGTCCAGTCGGTGAAGTGCGAAATAGCATTAATGCTCTTTAGACTGAGCATCGGCCCCTCAAATGTGCTCATACCATAGCAGGTAATAGCTACCACCATGAATTTTAAAACCGGATCTTCTCTTACTTTATCCCAGGCACCACGAAGGGTAAACAAACCATTCAGCATACCTCCCCAGCTTGGAGCAATGAGCATTATAGAAAAAACAACTCCCAGTGATTGTGCCCAGTCAGGTAAAGCAGAGTATAACAGGTGGTGAGGGCCAGCCCAGATATATATAAATATCAATGCCCAGAAGTGAATGATAGAAAGACGATAAGAATAAACCGGCCGGTTCGCAGCTTTAGGCAGGAAGTAGTACATCAAGCCCAAAATTGGTGTCGTAAGGAAAAATGCTACGGCATTATGACCATACCACCATTGCACCAGGGCATCCTGTACGCCTGCATACCAACTATAGCTTTTCATAAATGATACCGGGATGGCTATGGAGTTTACAATATGCAGCATAGCAACGGTAACCCAGGTAGCTATATAAAACCATATCGCTACATACAAATGCCTTTCCCTTCTCTTGATAATGGTACCAAACATATTGATACCAAATATTACCCATACAATGGTAATGGCTATATCAATTGGCCATTCCAGTTCTGCATATTCCTTACTGGTAGTAAATCCCATCAGCAGTGTAATAGCAGCAGCGGCTATAATACCTTGCCATCCCCAGAAATGGATCCAGCTTAGCCTGTCGCTGAACATTCTTGTTTTACAAAGGCGCTGCAGGGAGTAATAAACACCGGTGAAGATGGAATTACCTACAAAGGCAAAAATGATTGCATTGGTGTGTAAAGGACGGAGGCGGCCAAACGTTGTTGGAGCGAGGTTTAAACTGATAGCCGGATAATAAATCTGGATAGCAGCCCATAAACCTGCCAGCATACCCACTATCCCAAACACGATGGTGGCAATACCAAAGGCCTTTACAATCTTGTTGTCATAATAGAATTTTTCTACTTGCATAAACTGGGTTGTTTTATTGAGTTATACGGTTTTGGTTTCTGAAGAAGGTTTATCATCAAACAAGATGCGGGAAGAAGGAGAGTAGTCATCTTCAAACTGTCCTGATTTTACCCCCCATAAGAAGGCAAAAAGAAAAAGACCTGCGATGGAGATACTGGCTATCAGGAGGATGATTATTACACTCATACTTTTTTTAGATAATATTAGGGGTAAAAGTATTTTTCCGCTTTGCGGTAAAGGGTAACCAGTATCAAGGGGTTAGCTGATTTTTATCAGGAACTAATCGAATGATGTACGATGCGGTGGTTTTAGAGTTTCATCTGCCTGGCAATCAGGCTGCTACTGCCGAAGGTGAGTAACAAAATGCTCAGCGAACTGCTTGGCATAAGTATAGCAGCAATAAGAGGTGATAAAGTGCCTTGCACTGCAAAAAATAAACCGATTACGTTATAAACGATTGACAAAACAAAACTGGCAATCACAATATTCCGGTTAGCCCGGCATAGGCTGATAAACCGGGTAAGTTTGGAAAGTTGTTTTGCCTCAATAATGGCGTCGCTGGAAGGAGTGAAATTGTTTGTTTGCTCAGCTACTGCAATACCTATATCGCTTTGTTTCAATGCTCCCGCATCGTTGAGACCATCCCCGATCATCATTACCTTTTCACCCTGTTGCTGCAGGTACTTGATATATTGCAGTTTATCTTCTGGTTTTTGATGAAATAATAGTGTAGCCTTCTTGCCCAATAATTTTTGAAGTGTCTCTTTTTCAGCCGTGTTATCTCCTGAAAGAACCGATAAATGATACTCCTTCTTTAATTCTTTTATTAGTGAAGGAATAGCTTCACGGTAGTGATTGCTAAAAAGGAAGTATCCAAAAATTTCGTTATTAAAACTCACAAAAACAGCCGTACCGGGTTGAGTGGCTGTTTTGCCAGTAACAAAATGGTATGAGCCCAGTTTCAAACGGTCATTACCTGCCACTCCCTCAATACCCTGCCCGGTGGTTTCTTTAAAATTATCAACAGTAATTACTTTTGCCCGGCCCAGGTATTTGACAAGGGCTTTGCTTAAAGGATGGTTAGAGCTTTCGGCCAATGCAGCCACTTGTTGCAGCTGGTGATCGGAAATGGGTTTACCCTCATATACAATATCCTGTTGCTGGGTTGAAGTGAGCGTACCGGTTTTATCAAATACAATATGCGTAGCCCTGGCCATATCTTCTATTGTTTCTGCATTTCGCAGGTAGAAATGATTCCGGCTTAGTATTCTCAGGATATTCCCGTTAGTGAATGTGTTTGACAGGAACAAAGCACAAGGACAGGCAATAATGAAAATGGCAGTCACAGCAGGCCACATCTTTGCCGGATCATTTAGTTGCCAGTAAACAGCGGTAGCAGCGGCAATGGCCAGGATGATATAGGTGAAATATCGGCTTAACAAATGAACAAAGGATACATTTTTGGTTTCAGCAGTATTTTTAAACTCATCCCTGTTCCAGAGTTTAGTCAGATAGCTTTGGGTTACTTCTTTTACTACCAGTATTTCAATATTCCCTTCCGTTTGTTTGCCTCCCGCATATACAATTTCTCCCATCTCTTTTAATACTGGCAGGGATTCACCGGTTACAAAACTATAATCGATAAAGGCCTTTCCTTTGGTAAGTATTCCATCGGCGGGAATCAGTTCTTCATGGTGAATAAGAAGTGTGTCTCCGGTCTTGATATCAGGCAGGGCTGTTGGAACCTCTTTATCCTCTTTAACTACAGAAACGGCTATTGGGAAGTAAGAAGTATAGTCTCTTTCAAAAGATAACTGTCGCTGTGTTTTATCCTGTAATATGCGACCTGCCAGCATAAAGAACACAATACCGGTCATAGAATCAAAGTAACCACCCCCCGTACCACTGATTACTTCATAGGCACTCCGGATGAAAGTAATGATGACCGCCAATGCGATCGGTGCATCAATATTCAGGAATTTGTGCTTGAGACTTTTCCAGGAGGATTGATAAAATGGCAGGGCTGAATACAATAATACCGGGATAGCGAGGAAAAAATTAGCCCAACGGAAAACATTCAATAAGACTTTTTCACTGGCATCAATACCAAGGTATTCCGGAAAACTCATTAGCATAATATTGCCAAAGGCAAAACCTGCTACTCCAATCTGGTACACCATGCTTTTGTCAATGGCCGGCCTTTTCTCTTTCAGATCGTTCAGGCTGATATAGGGCTCATAGCCAATACTGGTCAGGGTTTCGGCAACTTTTCGGAGGCTGGTTTTGCCAGTCAGGAAAATTATATCAACTTCTTTCCTTGTAAAATTGACCTTGCTCGAAACAACTCCTCTATCCAGGCGGTACAGGTTTTCCAATAAATATAAACAGGAACTGCAGTGCATCTGCGGAAGGTAGAAGGTGATATGCACTTGTTTCTCATCCCGGAAACTTACAAGTTGTAACTGTATTTTTTCGTCGTGCAGGAAAGCAAATTTGTCTTTTCTGACTTTGATGCGCTGGCTGAGGCCCGGATTCTCATTTAGATTATAATAATCACAGAGATCACTCTGGTTCAGGATCTGGTACACCATTTTGCATCCTTCGCAGCAAAAAATCTTTTCTTCCGAATGAATTTTATTATTCGGGCAGGTCTCGCCGCAGTGATAGCAAAAAAGTTCCTTATCAGTAATTACTGGTGAAGCCATTTTCCGGAAAATATGAAGTTGCTAAAGTAGCCCGGGGCTCCCGGGAGGTGGCTGAGCAAGTTCACTCATCAAACTGATTTTTATCAAACGATGGTTTTACCTATTTTGCACCACTGTTTAACTAAAAGCTGCACTATGTCACAAAGAACTATCCTTATTATCGATGATAACGAAGATATCAGGGAAAATACAGCAGAAATACTTTCTTTAGGCGGTTACAAAACAGTAACGGCTGAAAATGGGAAAAAAGGAGTGGAGGCTGCATTAGCAGCCAAACCGGACCTGATCGTTTGTGATATAATGATGCCGGAGTTAGATGGTTATGGCGTACTTCACCTGCTTCGCAAAAATCCTGAGACAGAAAACATTCCGTTGATTTTTTTAACAGCCAAAGCAGAAAGAAGTGATCTGCGTAAGGGAATGGAGATGGGGGCTGATGATTATGTGACCAAGCCTTTTGAGGAAATAGAGTTGATGAATGCCATTGAATCAAGGCTAAAGAAGTATGATGTATTGCAAAAGAAGTACGATCCAAGTGGTAAAGGCCTGAGTGAACTGGCAAACGACCTGCGGGAAAACGGCATGCTGCAGTTCAACCCGGATAATTATAATTCAGAGATTTATACCAAGAAGCAGGTTATCTATGCGGAAGGAAAGAGACCGAGATTCCTTTACTACGTTGTAAAAGGAAAAGTAAAAGGGTTTAAGACCCATGAGGATGGTAAGGAATATATCACTGATCTCTATAGCGATGGTGATTTTGTGGGTTATCCTGCATTGATTGAAGAGAAAAATTATGACGACTCTGCCGTGGCTTTGGAAGATACTGAGATAGTGCAGGTGCCAAGGGAAGATTTCCAGCAAATGATAGAAGGCAATATAACTGTTGCCTCCAAGTTTATCCGGATTATCACACAGAATGTAAAAGAAAAGGAAGAACGACTATTGAGCCTGGCCTATAGTTCATTGCGTAAAAGGGTGGCCAAAGCACTGGTGGATATACATGGTAAGTTTAATGCAGCCGGAGAGAATAAGCCAATAGAGATTTCAAGGGAAGATATTGCCCACTATGTAGGCACGGCTACTGAGTCATTGATTCGTACACTTAGTGATTTTAAATCGGAGAAACTTATTGAGATAAAAGATGGTAAGATCAGCATCAGCAATATTGAGAAACTGAAGCACCTGCTTTACTGATCCGGCATCAATGATTTAATACACAAAAATCTCTGTTGACTCATTATTTTCCTCTTTTTCTCCTTTGGGAATGTGTATCTGTAATTCTCCGTTCCTGTAATTAGCAGCTGTCATTACAGTATCCGCATCCCCGGGCAGTTCAATGGTTTCCGTCCACTGAATAGATTTTTCTTCTTTTTTTTGGAGTGCTCCGAAGCAATGGAGTGAATCCTTACTCTTAACGGCTGTAATAGTCAGTACTCCCTGCCCAATTGTAATACTAAAGTCTCCTCTCTGCATACCAGGGACAGCTACATAGACCACATATTCTGTGGCATTCTCATCAATGTTGATGGCAGATGAAATGACCCCGGCAATTGCTGTCATGATTGTGTTTTTTGCTATGAAAAAATAAGCCCCCGCCTTTCAGCTACTGGCGGGGGCCACCCTTCCGGGCCATCCTGTTAGTTCACAGAAATGTTTTTTACTTTTTTGGGTTCTTTTACTTCCAGCTTTGGAATAGCAATTTTCAATTCCCCATTTTTGTATTCTGCATCAATCTTGCCTGCATCGCAGTTTTCAGGAAGGGTAAAACTCCGGGTCCAGCTGCTGTAATTGTATTCACGGCGGTTAAAACGTCCGTTTTTCTCTTCTTTCTCTTCTCTTTCATGCTCAGCGCTGATAGTCAGCATGTCATCGATTGCTTCTACTTTGAAATCTTTTTTCTCGAGACCTGGAGCAGCGATGTTCAGTTTGAATTCCTTATCTGTTTCACTTACGTTAACAGCCGGAACATTCATTACTTTACCGAAATTGAAAAACTCGTCTACTAATGGAGCATTGAAAAACTTATCCATCCAGCCTGTATCAAACATAGTAGGCCAGGAAGTCCTCGGTTTTTCACGTGCTTTGGTTTCCATATACTGTATA
>CAZTKV010000079.1:0-7314 GCA_964614285.1 uncultured Chitinophaga sp.
GCTGATAAATCAGCGTAGGTAAACGGATCAGTTTCCCTGTAATAAAAAGCAAGAGAAATTCTTGCAACTGATACAAGTTCGCTTTTCTGTTGTGCTGATAATGCCATGGGCATTTGTAATGGTTGCCTGATTATTGAATGACTGCTTACCTTTTTTTTGAAAGATGTATGATAATAAGTATTAGTAATATACGGCCAGCGGTTAAAGCTCCTGTTGTGAATTCCCTCCTTTAGCATCCAGTTTAAATAGATATGAAGATTATCATATAACTGATCTTTGATCAATAAGGGCCACTTCTTCTGATAAAATATTTTTAACAACCACTTCAGTGCTGCAACATTGTGATAATGGCCACTCAGCATCCTGACACGATTCCAGGTATTTAGTTCTCCATGTGTTGACTTTTCAAATTCTACTCCCGGAAGTAGTACCTGGAAAATTTGTTTTATAGTTTCGGATGATGCCTCAGCTTCTGCTGGCTGTATCTCGCCTGGAAATTCATTTGCCAGCCAGTTTACCAGTTCCATACTATACTGGCACCTCAATTCAGTAAATGGTAAACCGCTGCCTGACAGAGTATATTGCCATCTGTAATTACTGTGGTGCTTCTTTATAATTTGAGACAGGCGTTGTAACTCCTCTGCCGCAAGCTGCATTACTTTTGCATTCCAAGGATAGGCACACAAAAAAAGTAATACCTCATGATACTCCTTTAACACTACAGGATTTTTAATAGCCCGCCGGCTGCATTCTTCCAGGGCAGCAAGTACAGTATTACCGTAAATAGCTTTCCGAAGATTCTCAATTAAGCGATGTTGCAGATATTGTTGCATGTCCGGCGGAATCAGTAAGCTGAAAATAGAGAGACCAATAACCCCGGGTTATGAGAAAAATCATGAATGGATATGAGTTGATACTTGAAGATTCAGAACTTACCCCAACAACTTACTGAACCGCTGCAGCTCTGCTAATTCTGCCAGAGTAAGTACTTCATTATTATCATACTTTGACTTAAAGTAAAGCACTCTCTTATGTTGCGGGTATTTCAGGAGAATTGCCTCCAGTTGCTTACCCGTTGTTTCATCCTTACTGTATAGGGGTGTCGCCTCAGGTAAGGCCGACTTATAGCGATTAGGTTTCTTTAATATTATGGCTTCCAATGTTGCCAGCTTACCCGGTGCAATACTCTTAATTTTTGATGCCTTACTATACAGGCCCTGCAATTGCTTCTTACTCAGCCCTCCCCTTTCCTGGTACTGATACAGGAGGCTGCTGGTGAATGAAGAATCAGGCTGCGCTGCCAGCACCGCTTCCAGCAAATCTTTGATAATATCAACATCCGGCTTAATCCGTTGCATAACATAAAAATACTGAAGAAAATGGTACCCCCTGTTTCTATGTCATACATCAAGCATACCGATACTTTCGTCAAAGGTATTTTTACCAGGCAGCCGGATATAGTTCTTTTGTACAGTCAATAGCTGAAAAGCATTTTCCAATTTTTTAACCTCTAAATAGTACAATCATGAAAAGCAAAAAGAACCTGGCATTGTCCTTATTCCTGGCAGCAATAAGCTCAATTTTCTTCTCCTTTACTCCCAATTGGGGAGGTGAAGGATTTGAAGTATACCTGAATAACAAACTGGTACTACAGAAGTTTGGCCCGGAGATGAACACTGTTCAAAACCTTCAACTTGCTGATGCAACTGCAGAGGACCAGCTGATCATAAAATATCACCATTGTGGAAGGATCGGCAAGAACAGGGTAATAACCATTAAGGATGGACAAAATAAAACATTGAAAGAATTTCGCTATAATGATTCGAATAAACCTGTTTCTGCAATGAGTTGCAGTGTAAAAGAAATAATAAATCTGAAAAAAGGAAATACTACAAACCTGAAATTGTATTACACTTCCTCTGAATTACCGGCAGGTCGTTTACTTGCCTCTATCAGTTTTGGGGCTACTGGCAACACTATGCCCTAAGAATATCACTTCTTTTGAAACCCGCATTTAAATTATGCGGGTTTTTTATGCAAATGAATCTGGTTGATCATGAATGGCAGTTAGATAAGTTATACTTTTGAATACAGGTTTATTTCCATTTTAACAGAGCACTGCAATTTTTCAACTATGCGTATAAGGCAACTATCTCCTGGGCTGGCAATTCTTATCATCATTTCTTTTCAGATGAATTGCTCTTCATCAAAAAAAATACAGAAAAAAAATCTGGAAGTACCCATTGTGTCCCGCAGCACATGGAATGCTGACAATCCAAGGCCTTATAAAAGTCATGTACCCGTAAAAATAACGGTCCATCATGAAGGCACTCAGCTGCTTTTATCTGACGATGCAGCAAAAAAGATAAAGCGGATACAAACATGGGGAATGGGAAAAGACAGGAACTGGGCAGATATCCCGTATCATTTTCTGATTGCGCCTGACGGCACTATTTATGAAGGAAGAGATGTGCATACAGTAGGAGAAACAGCAACTGAATATGATCCTTCAGGGCATTTACTAATTACCTGTCTTGGTAACTTTGAAAAACAAGAGGTGTTTCCGGAACAACTATCCTCGCTGATCAGGCTGATAGCCTATTGCTCAATAAAATATTCGATTCCAGTTGAAACATTATCTACTCACCGGGATAACTCTGCACAAACCACCTGTCCCGGCAAGAACTTGTATCATTATTTTGAAAACGGCTATGTTCTTGCAGAAGTAAAAAAACTACTGAAGTAATTCAGCAACTGAATGCTGCATGAAAGTATCGCCAATATTGTAACCTAATCGCTGTTTTCCAAATGAAAATGCTGGTGATAAGCCCCTGCTGCTATATGAAGGGCAAACGCAGCAATCGCAGTATCCTTCAGTATATTAATCAATGCTAACTGTCTCATCTCCTTGTCACCCGCATTATTATAATTTGGAAGGTGAATCGTAAGAATGAAAATAACGAGGAGGACAAATAAGAGATAACTTGAAAATTTTACATACTGGTTGGTCAGGTAAGAGAGGGCCACCAGTATAAATGCTCCGCCAACAATATAAGCCCATTTAATTCCCAACGGGAGAAAATCGGGAACATATACTAACAAATCCCTTGGATACATGAAATGAAAAATACCGAATACAAATAAAACGACAGCCAGTATATAAATGGCTATCCTGGAAATAATATGGTAGTGCTTCATAACTTAAAGTTTTAAGACATATAAAAGGTACACATTTTAGATTTTACAAATCATGATTTTACCCGCTTAAAAAATGAGTTTCCGGAATGATAATTATCATAGACAAAAAGGGGTGAAATCAGCAAAATTTCTTGAGCATCAGAGTATTTTACACTTTGTATCGAAAAGACAAATGCCATGTACCCTTAGTAGTCATACCAAAAAGGCATTATCCCCAGCCTTACAGGGCCTTATCCCGGCAGTGCTGCTTTCTCCTGTTTTCCGAAAGGATAAATAAGTATAAGAATTGAATCATCCAAGATTCGTCACCCTAAATTATTTGTTATGAAAAAGATTATACTCCTCCTGTTAGCAGCAATGGCAATTGGCTTTTCTGGTACTTCCAGCGCACAATGCACTATCACAGATCTTGGAGTCAATATAAAGAACTTCAACAATACAACCTGCCAGGTCGTTTTCGATGTAACATGGATACAAGAAGTAAATAGCGGAAATAAATTTGCAAATATCCATTTATGGACGGTTGCAAATTATCATACTCCTGCCGCAAGCTGGGCAGGAATGTATGGCAACCCGGCCGCATATCCACAGGCTGCCGACCTTGTCAATACCCTGGCTACTATTTCAATACTTGAGAATGGCAGCTCAACTCCATCTATAGGGACTGCATATTCTCCTGATGCTGCAGTCATCCCGATTTCTGCAGGTCTGTCAGTAGTTAAAACACCTCTTCCTGGTAGCATCACTGAAAGAATGACCATCAAAAACATTGCACTAACCCTGACTTCCTGTACAGGTGTTGTTACCATCAAAGGCGATGTATGGGCCAGCCAGGCTGCCAATGGGAAAAATGTTCACTGTGCTTCTCAGGGGCTCACTTTCAATCTGAATAATCCCGCTGTTGCCGGTTTTAAAATATGCAACCCGAGAAGCTATACTTATGGTATAACTAATAACGGCGCCACTACCATCACTGTATTTTATAACCTCTATAAAGATGATGGGGATAACATATTTGAGCCTGGAAATGGTTCTGGCCTTGATGGTATTGCCATTTATACCAGTAGTAATAAAACAATTGCCGCGGGCGCCACCAGCTCAGAAGTGCAGCTCGCCTATCCCGGCAGCACAATACCGGGTGAATCCAGTTCACTCTGGATGGAAGTAATTACTACCTCACCTGCAAGTTCATTTGTTGTTATAAAAGAATTTACTGACCCGGGTTGTATCCCGCTTCCGGTTATATTTAAAACTTTCACCGCAGAAAGGTCCCAGGCCAATGTAAACCTGCGATGGACTACTTTATCAGAAGTCGAAAATGCCGGGTTCTTTATTGAAAGAAAATATGGCAATGGTGAATGGGAAATAGCCGGATTTATAGTATCCCAGGCATATGATGGTAACAGTGAGGAAGAATTGTATTACCGGTTTACAGATAATAACAACTTACCTGGTGTTTCGCTATACCGTATCAAACTGGTCACTACAAAAGGGGAAGCAAGTTATAGTGCTACCAGACCAGTAAAAGGCTATGGCCAAACCAGCGACATAATCATTTACCCCAATCCTTCTGCCAACGGACAACTGAATATTGTTTTTGAAAAAATTAATTACCCTTTTAGCGTTGAATTATTTGATATAAACGGCCGGCTGGTAAGAAAGTGGATGGATTATTATCAAACCCGCCTTACAATAACAGGAATGTTACCCGGGGTATATACACTCAAAGTATTCGTTCCCGGTACTCAGGAACAAATTACCGGGAAATTCATTGTAAGCCGATAGTAGTGGCACATCGCAAAAGATCTCTGCCTTGCAGGGATCTTTTGCTTCAAAATCTAAAAAGGAGATGCTTATCCTTTATCAGGTAGCAGAGTGATAAATATCATCCTCTGCAAAAAGCTACCTGAGTAAGTTGCAGCGGTCAACAATCTTACCTGTCATGTTAACAGATATTGCTATCTCCCAGTCGGCGCCAATCCGCCATATCAAGGAAATTGCTGCCTCCATAAACATCAGTAATAATGATCTTGAATACTATGGAAAGCACAAAGCCAAATTACCATTAAAGCTGATCGATGAAGAAAAAATCAAACAACACCATCTCATTCTGGTAACAGCCATTACTCCCACCCCGGCCGGTGAAGGAAAAACAACCATATCAGTTGGCCTTACAGATGGATTGAATCATATTGGTAAGAAGGCAATGGCTGTTTTGAGAGAGCCATCATTAGGTCCCGTATTTGGCTTAAAAGGAGGCGCTACTGGCGGCGGATATTCCCAGATCATACCAATGGAAGATATTAACCTGCATTTTACCGGCGATTTTGCGGCTATCGAGAAAGCAAATAATCTTTTAGCTGCATTGATCGATCACAATCTGCAGAATAAAAAAAGAAGTTTACAAATAGATCCCAGAACGATAGTATGGAAAAGAGTAATGGATATGAACGACCGGGCATTGCGGCATATCGTTATTGGTTTAGGCGGCACAGCCAATGGCATTACCCGGGAAGATGGTTTCAACATCACTCCTGCTTCAGAGATCATGGCCATACTTTGTATGAGTACCGGTATGGACGACCTGAAAAGACGGTTGGGAAATATTTATGTGGGAACTACGTTTAGTGGTCAGCCAGTTTTTGCCCGAGATCTGAATGCAGTTGGAGCGATGGCGATCCTTTTGAAAGATGCGATTAAGCCAAACCTGGTACAGACCCTGGAAGGAAACCCGGCCATTCTCCATGGAGGGCCATTTGCAAGTATTGCCCAGGGAACAAATTCCATTCTTGCCACAAAAATGGGGCTTTCACTCAGTGACTATGTAGTTACAGAAGCTGGCTTTGCTGCCGACCTGGGTGCAGAAAAATTCTTTGATATTAAATGTGTGAATGCCGGGCTAAAGCCAAAGGCGGTAGTGATAGTTGCAACCGTAAGAGCATTACGGCATCATGGGGGAGCGAAGAAAGATGAACTGACAATCCCATCAATCACCAAAGTAGAAAAAGGATTAGCCAATCTTGGGAAACACCTCGAAAATATGCAGCTTTTTGATATGAGGTCGGTGGTGGCCATTAACTATTTCCCCGGTGATACCGATGAAGAAATTGCAAGAATTAAATCATTTTGTAACAAATACCAGGTGGAAGCAATAGTGTGTAAGGGTTTTGCTGAAGGCGGAAAGGGCATGACTGAATTAGCCCACGCAGTGACTGACCTGATCAAAAGTGATGAAAGCAATTTCAAACCTTTATATGACCGGGAATTATCAATCGAAGAAAAAATTCATCGTATCGCTACAAAAATTTATGGCGCTGATGCGGTAGAGTATTCAGTAAAAGCAAAGACCCAATTAAAAAATATCAAAGAACTGGGCTTTGAGCAAATGCCGGTATGCATGGCCAAAACGCCAAAGAGCTTATCAGATGATGAAAGAAAAACAGGCAGACCTGAAAACTTTATTGTAACAGTCCGTGAATTTGAATTTGCTGCCGGTGCAGGATTTGTTATCCCGATTTTAGGTGAAATGATGCGAATGCCCGGGTTACCTGTTATTCCTGCAGCGGAGGGCATTGATATAGATGCAAACGGAGTAATAACAGGATTGAGTTAATCACTCATCCAAATTTTACCGAGGTCATATTCAGTGATCCGGCTACCAATTTATCGTTGAAGAAAAAAGGTTGCTCATTTTTATTCTGCAGACCCAGTGTATACATCAATGGATAATAATGGT
Organism: uncultured Chitinophaga sp.; assembly: GCA_964614285.1. GTDB lineage: Bacteria > Bacteroidota > Bacteroidia > Chitinophagales > Chitinophagaceae > JJ008. The sequence goes on from CAZTKV010000079.1 coordinate 6,935, forward strand.
CAGGGGTAGGTATCGCCAGCTTTACTGATTTACTCAATGTTTCATAATTGATCAATGCCTGGTGATCACCAGCAGCAATTTTCTTTTTAAATAATTCATGCATCTCAATGGCCCAATCGTATCCAAATCCAGGTTTATCAAGCTTATCCCAGGCCACCATTCGCAGGTTATGTACCATATTACCACTGCCAATGATTAATACCCCTTTCTTACGCAATGCAACAAGTTCCTTAGCCAAATTATAGTGATAGGATGCTGGCTTGCTGTAATCAATACTTAACTGCAGCACCGGTATTGTTGCATCAGGATACATTCTTCTCACTACTGTCCATGCACCATGATCAAGGCCCCAGTCATGATTAAGTCCAACATTGGTTGAG
>CAZTKV010000079.1:7414-12065 GCA_964614285.1 uncultured Chitinophaga sp.
TTCATCGGCGAACCATGACCAATAAAAAGCACTGGCATCAATACATCCTGTTCAGAAAGGTCATCAGTAGATTTCTTAAATGTTGCTAAGCCGCTCATACCTAATAATCCTCCTGTGATGGAATATAAAAAATTCTTTCTTTTCATTTATACAATAAAGGTAAGGATATTTATATATTTCAATGTTTAAACATTGATAAAAATTTCTTTAAATAAAACCTCCGGCTTCAACCGGAGGTCACTATTTGTCTTGAAAGTAATTATTACTTGGCAAACTGGCTGCGGATAACATTTAATGCCCCGCCCGCTTTAAACCACTCAATTTGCTGAGCATTGTAGGAGTGATTTGCTATGATGCTGTCACTGCTGCCATCTTTATGATGCAGCACCACCTGTAATGGCTTACCCGGCGTAAAGCTGGTCAACCCCACCACATCTATAGTATCATCTTCCTGTATCTTTTCGTAATCTTCCTTGTTTGCAAAAGTAAGTGCCAGCATTCCCTGCTTTTTCAGGTTGGTCTCATGTATCCTTGCAAATGATTTTACCATTACTACCCTTACCCCAAGGTGTCTAGGTTCCATGGCAGCATGTTCTCTTGAAGAACCTTCACCATAGTTTTCATCCCCGACGACAATGGTACCGATACCTGCGGCTTTATATGCCCGCTGTGTATTGGGAACAGTTCCGTATTCTCCTGTCAGCTGGTTCTTAACAGTGTCTGTTTTATCATTGAAAGAATTGGTAGCACCGATCAACAGGTTATTACTGATATTATCCAGGTGACCACGGAATTTTAACCAGGGTCCGGCCATGGAGATATGGTCAGTGGTACATTTTCCTTTAGCCTTGATAAGAAGTTTCAACCCCTTCAGGTCAGTCCCTTCCCATGCGGCAAAGGGGTACAATAATTGAAGACGTTTGCTGTCTGCTTTTACATCCAGCACTACATGGCTTCCATCTTCTGCCGGGGCCTGGTAACCTGCATCTTCCACTGCAAATCCTTTAACAGGCAATTCATCACCGCTTGGAGGATCCAATTTTACCTGCTCTCCTTTATCATTCGTCAGTGTATCCGTCAACGGATTGAAATTTAAATCACCGGCAATAGCTAATGCCGTAACTAATTCTGGCGAAGCCACAAAGGCCATTGTGTTTGGATTTCCATCAGCTCTCTTGGCAAAATTTCTGTTGAAAGAATGAACGATAGTATTTTTTTCCTGCTTCTCTGCTCCCATCCTGTCCCACATACCGATACAAGGGCCACATGCATTGGCAAAAACGGTGGCACCTATTTCACCAAACACATCCAGGAACCCGTCTCTTTCAATTGTATAGCGGACCTGCTCACTACCCGGAGTGATAGTGAACTCTGATTTCAATTTCAATCCTTTTGCTTTTACCTGTTTTGCCAGGCTTACAGCACGGCTGATATCTTCATAAGAAGAGTTGGTGCAACTTCCGATCAATCCCACTTCAATTTTTGTAGGCCAGCCATTCTTTGCTGCGGCTTCTTTCATTTGAGAAATAGGAGTTGCCAGGTCCGGTGTGAATGGCCCATTGAGATGTGGCTCCAGTTCGCTCAGGTTTATTTCAATTACCTGGTCAAAATATTTTTCCGGGTTGGCATATGCTTCTGCATCACCGGTTAAATATTCTTTTATTTTATCTGCCGCTTCAGCCACTTCTGCACGGCCTGTAGCTTTCAGGTACCGGCTCATACTTTCGTCGTATCCGAATGTGGAAGTAGTGGCACCAATCTCTGCGCCCATATTACAAATAGTGCCTTTACCGGTACAACTCATACTTTGCGCCCCTTCACCAAAATATTCAACAATAGCATTGGTGCCGCCTTTTACAGTAAGGATACCAGCTACTTTTAAGATCACATCTTTGGGAGCAGTCCACCCGTTCAGTTTCCCTGTAAGTTTTACACCGATTAATTTTGGCATCAGCAGCTCCCAGCTTAGACCCGCCATTACATCACAGGCATCTGCACCACCCACACCAATTGCTATCATACCCAACCCACCGGCATTTACTGTATGACTGTCTGTACCGATCATCATTCCGCCGGGGAATGCATAATTTTCAAGTACTACCTGGTGAATGATCCCGGCGCCGGGTTTCCAGAAGCCAATTCCATATTTATTGGAGATAGAAGAAAGAAAATTGTACACTTCTTCGTTATCAGAAACTGCTTTTGTAAGGTCACTTTTACCTTCATTTTTGGCTACAATCAGGTGATCGCAGTGAACTGTTGAAGGCACAGCCACTTTTTTACGGCCTGTGGTATCAAACTGCAGTAAAGCCATTTGCGCCGTAGCATCCTGCATGGCTACCCTGTCCGGTGCAAAGTCCACATAGGATTTGCCACGGGGAAAATCTTTGATTTCCACTCCGTCCCAAAGGTGGGAATACAGAATTTTCTCAGCCAGTGTAAGCGAACGGCCCAATGCTTTGCGGGCAGCATCTACTTTGGCAGGCATCTCAGCGTAAAGTTTCTTAATAAGATCTAAATCAAATACCATGTGGAGTCTTCTTTAGAGGTGAGTAAAATGAGTGGCAAAAGTACGAAAATCACCTGTCTGAATAACTCCGGGTTGCCGCAATTGTTTAAATTTTCTAATTTAGAGCTATGAACAGATTCAAAGACTTTGTTGAATGGAATGCATTTGGCGTTTGTTCTGCTATCGGCAACCGGCTGGGTATTGCCACCAGCAAGATCAGGCAATACTTTATGTATGCGTCTATCCTTACTATGGGTTCTCCCATCATCATCTACATGGTGCTGGCCTTCTTCAGAAATGTGAAGAAATATGTGATTGCCGCTAAAAGGAATCCCTGGTACTATTTATAATATCCTGTACTATTACTCCTGCCTGTTCAAAATAAAAAATGCCGGATGACCGGCACTTTAGTATCAGAATACATTAATAATCAGCAATTGTTTTTTTCAGCTTTCACTGCATTTCCCGGAAATATTTGCGGGAGTACACTGACTGGTTTCGCGGGGCTTATCTTTTTTGTTTTTATAATAACAGCTCCGTTCTTTCCTTTTTCGCCATACAACACTTTTGCATTTTCTGCACCCAATACATTTACAGATTGAATCTCATCCGGTTTTAATTTATCTGAGGCTTCTTTTGTTGAAATCGCATCATCAATAACATATATAGGATTGACTTCTCCCTTTACATTAGTTTGCTTTGTTGTCACTATAATGGCCCCGTTCTTTGCTTTTTCGCCATAGGCTGATGTGGCAGACTCTCCTTTAAGCACATCAATGGTGAGTATTTTCTCCGGTTGTAACATGGTTACCTCGTACGCTTTTACTTCTTTGCCGTCAAGGATATAAATTATATTGTCAGGAACCATTTTTACTCCCATTACTTCGATCATAGTTTCTTTATGAGGAGGTGTAGGAGGTGGCGGTGGCACGGGTAGTTTGCCATACTTTGTTTCAAAACTTTTTTTCTGTGCCGGTATGGATAAATCATACTTTTCTTTAGTCCCGTCTTTCAAAATCACGGTGGCAATCTCATTATTGATATTTACCGTACTCACATGTGCCGGAAGCTTTACCGGTGCCGTTGGGGCAGGTGGCGCTGGCGGGGCCTGATCAACGGCATCTACAGTCATTACTGGCGGTGCAGGTGGCGGAGGCGGTGGTGGTAACTCTCCATAGAGATTCTCAAAATACTCCTTGTTTTCATTCCATTTGGTGAGTAAGATTCTTTTCACTTCTTTTTTGTTCTTATCCTTTACTACTAGGGTGCAATTGCCTTTCGAATCAACAATGTCTATGTAATATCCTTTTTCATTCGGTACCTGCACAGCTGGTACGGTATCGGTAATGACAGACTTAAAAACCATTGCTACTTCTTTTTTACCTGATAAAGTATCACCGATCTGTTTCCGGAATGATAGCAGGATCACTGCCAGTAGTGGTAAAATGAAAAGAAACCGCAACAAATTCACTTTAGCGGATTTGAGTTTGTTCATCATGGCTATACGTTTTTTTAATGAAGAAAAATTAAATTGGTTAGCTATACTATATTGATTATTTCCTATTACTTTAAGCAACAGGTACTGGTATTCTTTTTTACTTACTCCGGTTTCGATTACTTTATCATCTGCAATGAATTCAAGATTTTGACGGATAGCTCCTTTTAATAACCAGGCAAACGGATTGTACCAGTTGAGCAGGCAAACCAGTTCACCCCAGATGATATCCACACTATGCCGCTGTTTTACATGCACAAATTCATGACGGATGATCTCCTGTAATTCAGCTTCTGTGTGCAGGTTGCGATTAATAAATATGGAATTGCCAAAGGAAAAAGGAATGATATCTTCCTCTACCTGGTAAAGATTGACGCCATTGTTCGAAACGAATCCGGCCTTCAACCTCATTTTTCGGAAAGACAGCAATTGAAACAGTAATCTTATCAGCATAAAAACCGATCCGGCAGCTATAACCAATCCGGCAATTCCCCAACCAGTAAAAAAAGTATTGCCTGCATGGTCATTTCCGGTACCAGCAGCAAAAACAGGTATCCATGTTATCATGGTATTAGAGACCAATTCATTTTTTTCTAATACCGGCGATATATCAATAAATGAAACCAGGAAGGATAACAGAGTATAAC